>NZ_JAKIKS010000169.1 GCF_023284005.1 Shewanella surugensis | reverse complement strand
TCGATTACATCGAACATTGCTTGGAACAGCTATCTCCCCCCAACTGTGATCTCAATAGTCTCTTACCTTGGCATGTTAATCTAAGCAAGGCGTAGTTCGCCGGACGCTCACTTAACTTCTGTACATTTTCGAATAGAAAAACCAGTGATAAGGATAATTATCACTGGTAGAGCAACCTTCCCCCGAACATCATACCAACCTCATTTATGCAAAAAGCAAAAATGACTCTGCCACTACAAGGTGATCACTCGTTACTTGCACTATATTTAACTTAATATTGACTAATTACCGTTAAATAGCAACGCACTGGCCTAATCACACCCGAACGGGGTGTTATTAAGCCACTAAATAATAAAGATATAGTCGTAATAAAGACCACTAGTGGTCTCATACCGCATGTTATAGGCAATAAAAACAGCCTATGACATTAATCAATATAAAAAAAGGAAAAAATGGTGTCCATAATTTTTAATATGAAACTCGATCTACCAAAGACTATACAAATGGGAGATAAATTATCGGGAGTATTTACTCTTACAAACACAACATCTGAGGAGCAAAAGGTTTTAATCTGGAAAACGCCTCTTGAAGGATTGAATAGCAATTGTTTTAAGGTGATACATTCAGAGAAAACTATCTCCTATGATGGCAAGTTTGTATTACATCCGCCGACTCCTTCAAGTAATTCATATATGTCAGTTCCTGCAGGCGGTTCAGTTACTGCTGATTTTGATTTGAGCGATGCTTACTTTATTGAAAACTTGGGCACCTATGAAATAGAAACTCAGTTTAAAATTTTAACGGCAGACGAGCCGAATAACACCTCTATTGCATCAAGTGTTTCAGCTAGGTTTGAGATTGTTGAAGGGGGGGGGTCTTCCAGGGAAACCGAAGGAATGAGACACAGAGTGAAGGATAACTTTACTGCTGTTAATGCAGATGACGTTGGTGTGGCTACTGCGCCGACGATAGTGGGTGGAACTACAGCTCAGCAGACAGCGGTTGGCAATGCTTGGACCAATGCTTATAGTTCCCAATTATGTTCAATCTCAGTACTAACTCGTAATGATTGCGATACTATATTTAAGAATACCTTTAAAGTTGATGCTACTTTGGAAAACAAAATGACGGCTAGTGGGTACTACTCGGATATGAAGGCGGGAATGGAGGATAGTGCATTTTCTCTGACAATCAATGCGACTCAGATAGGTGTAGGTATTGCATATACATACCTTAATTCAACAACAATCTGGTTTAATCCAACATACTTCAACTCTGCCTTTAAGCCAATTAATGGTGATTTTAGTCAAGCAGCTATGATGATACAAGTATTAGCCCATGCGGTTTGTGGAATACAAGATTGTAGTGACGCAATTACCTGCTCATACACCCTAGGATACTTTTCTTCGAGAATTCAGGTTCTCGTAGATAATATAAAACTGCAAGTTAAAAGTAGCGAACAGTACTTAAATATTTCTGGTGCAAGCATGGAAAATGCTGCCAAAGCTTGTCAGGGAAGCATGCCAACTACCGATAATTTTCTATGGAAAATAATTCCTCAACAAGATGGCTATGTTCAACTTCAGGTTAAAAGCAGCGGACAATACCTTAATATCTATGGTGCCAGCATGGATAATTCTGCCAAAGCTTGTCAGGGAAGCATTCCAACTACCGATAATTTTCTATGGAAAATTATTTCTCAACAAGATGGCGATGTTCAACTTCAGGTTAAAAGCAGCGGACAATACCTTAATATCTATGGTGCCAGCATGGATAATGGTGCCGAAGCTTGTCAGGGAAACATGCCAACTACAGATAATTTTTTATGGAAAATGCTCCCCGCTTAGAAAATAGGTCAAGTTACTTGTTACATAATACTTTTGTACAGCACTTTAGCTAAAAACATTAGTCAAGCGCGCATAACAAGAAGCTATGTTAAGTTCGCTATTTTCTATGTATTTCATCTTTAGATAGAATCGGTTTAAGCTTTGATTCTATCTCTGCTGCATATTCAAAATGCTGAACATCAGCAACCAGTAAATAAGTTGAAATCCCCGTTTCAGGGTTTCGAGTCATCGCTAAGCCTAGCGGGTGCAATATCTCGGTATTTATCCGCTCTATCAAACCTAGATCAGATGCCTGGTTCCAATCCACTTTCTTTAATTCACTCATTGAATACGCTCCCAACTAATCCCCTTGGCAATGATTTTTCTCTTTTTTACTGGATCAGGTTTTGTTCCCATGACCCGACAAATGAAATGTAGCGTATTGACATAAACAGGCACCCACCATGCAATGTGCGTTTTAACGATGGGTTTTAATCCTGGTCCCGCTTTCTGATTTGAGCTCATAACTTCACTCCTTGTCTTTTTTCTTTTCTTGCATCAACTAAATTATTCAACGTTGTCCGGCAGCGCTCGCTCTCAATCTCACTCAGTCTTGATAACCAGTCTTTTATCATTGGCCGACTGCATGTATTTAACTTATCTTTGCAACGTAAATACCGGGCTAAATGTTCGGCTTTATCGGCGATATCCTCCGCTGCTTGCACAACCGAGTTATTCGGTGCCTGGTGATTAAAAGTGCTCATACATGCTCTCCGTGTCATCATGATATTGCTCGAAATTATCAGCCCAATAATCGACATGAGTATCATCAGGCTGATTTTTACTGAAGCTGTTTTCATAGGCTTGCAAATCAACTACCTCTTGCAGTTGAGCGAGGGCACGGCGATGTAAGTTGGGCGCTAGGCTCGCTAGCCAAGCATTAATGCTGACGTTAGCATTCGATGGATCCGCTTTTTGCTTCGCCTGTTGTTTAGTCAGTAAGTCCCATGCTTGGCGGCGCAGGTCTTTATCCACCTCTCCTTGATTGGCAACATGATCATGATATTGCTGCAGCGCGATAAGCTGCTCACCTTCACGCCAACCGTTTTCTTCACGCGTCTTGGCTATGTTACGCTTTTTAACTCTTACTATCTGATTGTTTTTAATATTGATTATGTATTTATTGGTTTCGACAGTGGCACCAGCCTGAAGACGATCAAAGTGAAAATCATCAATACCATACTTACGCGCTGTCACCTTTAACGTATCCTCTTGATTTATAAGGGGAGTACAGTTATTGTCAGTACTCCAAGGGTCGCGGCTGTCGCCACTCTTAGAAGCAAGATCACAAGACACATCAAAGGCAACAGCAACAGCCTTGACGCTCTTGTCGTCATCTGTATGAGTTGATTGAGTGCTAGAGGGTGCGCGGCGTATTTTCCAGCCGTCTAAGCGGGTATGTATTGGTGTGTGATTCTCCTTTGACATCACGCCCATGATTTTAGTGATGTCTTCACCGTATTGGCTCGCCGCTTCATTAACCACCTTAGCCAGCACAATCGGTCTATCAGCACGCAGGCATTCAATGCCACCCATAACCTCAACATAACGTTGCCAGTTGGGATTATCAGCGGCAGCGCGGGCACGCTCTAAAATCTCATCGTGTTCTAATGCTTCATCAAGTCGCCGTAATTCACGCCAAATAGTGACCGAGGGCCCACCTATTTGCTGAAACTGGCGAATATTCCACGTACTCGCCCAAGCTGCGACACCTTGCGCACCATGCTCGCCCGAGGTTTCAGCCTCGAAATCATCATCGACATACTCACCATCGATATTCTTAGCAATATATTTAGCGATATAACCGGTAGCACTACCCTTTTCTGGATCAATGGTTTTGTAATCAAAGCGGGCATTTTCATTATTAATTAACTCATCATTATCATGCTCTGTGGCGTAGTGACGTAATACTTCACGCCCCGCTTCAAGCTGCTCAGGTTTAAAAAATAACAATAGATGCCAATGTGGGGTGCCATCATGATGGGGTTCAACCACACGAAAACCAAAGGGAGTGATCCCATCACGTTTTAACTGGCTGCGAGCTTTCGCCCATTGTTTCGTTAAATGTTTTTGCGCTTGCTTAGGGTTGGTGCCTTTGTATTTCTTATTGGCTATCGCTTTACTTTTTTTATTAACGGTATAGGCGTGATAACTCGACGGAGCCGTAATAGTGTAAAACTCTCCGACATAGCCATTAGCCATGGCTAAATCTTCAAAGCCACGCATCCGCACCATGAGTTCAACGCGGCGATTTTTAGGATTTGAAATAGACGCTTTTACCGCTTCACTTAATGTCAGTGTTAATTCTTGTTCTTCATTAACCACTTCCATTTGCTCAAGCCAAAGCGCTTGGGCTCTTTTACGGGCCTTGAAATCCAGTAAACATTGATAACTGACATAAGGCGATACCCCCTTACGAACTCGCCCTATGATAATCGCAATATGTTCTAAATATTGACGGTAGGCGCGCTCTAACTTTCTAGCCCACCATTTATCATCAACAAGACGTACAATGATTTTACTGATTGCATCATACATGGCGGGATCAGTATCAAACTCCCCCGCCGCCTTGCGTTTAGCGTAATGTTTAAAGCTAGGTAATACAGGCGTAAAGCCCCACATATCAGCAGGGCTTTTAACTGAATTAATTAACTCGCGCGCATCAACACTTTCGCCTTTATCGGGCGTCATTTTATTAAGTAGCGTTGCACAACGACTCGACCACTCTTTAGCGACACTGACTCGGCGTTCTTCAGTATTCATCAGATGCAGAGGCAAAGGAAATTGCGTTAAAACGGGTCTTAGCGTTTCGACTTGCTTGCGTAGCCAAATATTGGCACTACTGGTTTTGCTTTTGGTGCTGTGTTGATATTTTAAGCGGCGACTAACCCACTGCTTAAAAAAGTGATTGGCAACATGATCGGGCACATCACTCAATTGAGTGCGCGCCCAGGCTAAATCGTTTTTATCATGCTCGGTAATAAAAAGCGCCGAGAGTAAATCCTCGGCGCTTAGGGACAACTGACTTAAGTCCATCAAAGCCCCACAATATTAAAATGAGCCTTGGCTTTTTCAATAAAGCGGCGAATACCTTGAGCTAATAACCTTTCACCATTGCCCAAAGCTTGCCAATATAGACATTCAAGCGCCCCAATTTGATTAGATAGGCGCATTTCAACTGGGCGTGAAAATGATGAGCTTTGACTATGCTTTATCAACGTTGTTTTATAACTGCGAAAATGACGCTGTAAATGCAAGTAAGCAGGAGAACGCTTCTTTTCTTTTGCCATATCACGCCACCTTTGCATTAATTGGGGTTAATTCGAACAGGTCTCTGAATTCAACCATGCGTGACATAAGGTACGCCGCAACGGGAAGATCGAGCGCTTCGGCAGTGGCGTGTAATGTTTCTAAGGTATTTTCAATAACTATTTCAGATAATTGTTTTTTGTCAGTGTTGAAGGTTTTAATTATTTGGTTAGCTTGTTGTAATAGTGCATAAGATATTGATACACTTTGGGGTGTCGATTCAGTCATAACTTTCCTTAGTCGGATAAAAATGATTATTGATAGAGCCATTTCTTGCTTGAACAGGAAATGGCTTTTTTATTGCACTTTTTTAGCAGCTTCTGCCGCTTTGGCTTGTAATGCGGCGGTTTCAAATTGCTCCGTTAAACTGGCAGTCACTTTCGTGATGGCATCCAGCGAGTCATCGACGCTTTCGTTATCTTCGTTATCAACATCATTTGCCCCGCTGTCTTGCTTGAACTGATCACGGGTCATTGCTAACGAGTTAAAACTTTTACTTACGCCGAACATGGCGAGAATTGCACCACGAATGGCTTCACGCTGATCACAATCAAAATGCTCGAACGAATAACTAATAAACGCGGCGGGTTTTAATCTGGCGCCAAATAGCGCCATAGACTTTTGCTGACGGTTAAGCTGGTTATAACGACGGGCCACACTGCTTGAACCTAATCGCTCACGCATTTGAGCAATCGCTATTTGCGCGGCGCTTGATTTTTTCACTTCCATTAATTGGTTTTTCATGCGGTTTTTCCTTCTATAGCTTGAATTTATAAACCTGGCATCGGCAATGCTTGCATGACATCAGACGCGACCGATAGCACTGGGACACTTTGAAAGCGTTGTTCAATCTCATGCATAAAGATGGCGAGTTCAGTCATTACTTTTGTGCCGCGATTCATAACTTCATGACGCATCCGCTCTGTCACTCGCTTTTGCACTTTGACATCTAATGCTAATTTTCCCAGCGTGGCCGCATTCGCATTAATCTCTAAAGCACGATCCGTTAACGCGACTTTCTCTGACGACTGCAAATGATCAATTAATACTGAAGGTGCGCACTTAAGTTCTAATAACACACCGTCAATAATGCAGCGATTCCCTGTTGCTATCGTTACATTGACTAACTCATCGACTGTCAGTTGATGCGGTTGCCCGATACATAATTTATTTCGCAACATTTGAGCACGATAAAAATGCGCCTTATCTGCTACATCTTCTAAATTCTCTGCACTGGCAAACTGACGATAGGCCCCCATCACATGAAGGTGTTTACAATTTGATGGACTATACATGGTCGCAAAACTCCCTTTTGCTAGTATTGATTCGTCAAATGACGAGTTAAATGGTACAAATTGTCATGTTGTGATTATCGAAATAAACAGAGGTCACTCGCTTCTTTCATCAAAGCTAACATATTGATATATGGACGTTCTGCGGGTTTTACTTTAGGTCTGATTGGTAGTCGTCCTTCACGGACGAGATAACGAACGTTATCAACTGTGGTACCAGTGCGGCGGGCATACTCTTCATATGATAAGAAAGGTGCGTCAATGTGTAGTGATAATCCAGTCATTTGATGATATCCTTATTTTTAAGTGCGTTTTATATAGAGCCTGTATTGTGGTGTTACAGGTTGGTAACTACAAGTGATGGTGAGAGTATCAATCAAATGATGGACTTCGTCAAGAATAAAAAGCCCGATCCATACAAATATGATGGTGGGTCAGCGATATTAGATCGTCTTTTGGTGGTGTACGGCGTTGAGACTAGACCCCAATTAGCGTCCTGTATTGGCGTTAGTACTGGCACAATGTCTACATGGCAAACAAGAAAATCAACACCTTATGAAATGCTAATCAGAGTAAGTTTGGCAACAAATGCTCGGCTAGAATTTTTATGTTTCGGGGAAAAACCTGTATTCAATGATGAACCTGTCATTATTGAAAAGACGCCATTAGTCGAGTTTAAAACTTTAGAATCTGGTTACCTTTCTGAACCTTCTACAATCCGCATTGACGAAGAAATACTTACTACATATCAGTTAAAAAAAGAAAGTTGTTTAGCAATAAAAAGCGGCACTAAAACACACTTTATTGATATTGATGAAACAGAAGTATTCAAAGGCGTATTTTTATTTAATGTAAATAAACATTATCAAATTGGTGAATTTAAAACACTCCCAGACGGTAAGATTTACTTAATTGAAGATGGAGACAAATATCCCGTTGATTTAAACGAAACCACGATTAAAGGAAAAGTCGTCGCCACATTAGATACAAGTAAATAATGTCTATACGTAATCTAAAAGACGGCAGCGATAAGCCTTGGCTATGTGAATGCTACCCAAACGGCCGCACGGGTAAACGCATTCGCAAGAAATTCGCCACAAAAGGTGAAGCAGTTTCTTTTGAAAGATTTACGATGAATGAAGTTATCGACAAGCCCTGGTTGGGTGAAAAGGTTGATAATCGTCGCTTATCAGAAATTATTCAACGCTGGCATGAACTTCATGGTCAACAGTTAGTCAAGCCTGAACAAAGATTACGTAAATTAGACATGATTTGTGCTGGCATGGAAGATCCCATTGCCAGCAAAATTACCGTCAATGACTTTGCTAATTATCGCCAAATGCGACTTGATGGTGAAATAGCCGATGCCAGAGGCATTAAACAAAAAGTTAAACCCAACACCATAAATCATGAACAAGCTTACCTTAATGCTGTCTTTTCCGAATTAAAGCGACTCGGTGAATGGTCACACCCCAATCCACTCGAAGCTATCCCCCTATTCAAAATTGAAGACACCGAACTAGCATTCTTATACCCTGAAGAAATCCCCATGGTATTAACAGAATGTGCTAATGCAAAATACGAACACCTAACCACAATTGTTAAAATTTGTTTGGCTACAGGGGCTAGATGGTCTGAGGCTGAAAGCTTAAAAGGTAGCCAAGTCACGAATAATCGAATTACCTTTGTAAAAACCAAAGGCAAAAAGAATCGCACCGTTCCAATAGCGCAATCATTAGCCAATGAAATTCCCAAAGCACGAGGTCAATTGTTTAGACCATGCAGAAGATCATTCGAACAAGCCATAAAGCGAACTAAATTGCAGCTACCAGACCGACAAATGACTCACGTTTTACGTCACACTTTCGCCAGTCATTTCATGATGAATGGGGGCAATATTTTAGTGTTGCAGCAAATCCTTGGCCATTCTGATATAAAAGATACCATGCGTTATGCTCACTTTTCCCCAGATCATTTAGATGATGCGATCACAAAAAACCCTATATCGAAGCTATTAACACCCTCTGACTAAATGGCGGCAAAGTGGCGGCGAACACTTACAAATATTAACAACCACTAACACATACCATTGTTAACTATTTATTTTTAAAGTAAAAACTAGATATAGATACACATCAAAAAGAATGTAGGCTTTTTGGACGCGGGTTCGAGCCCCGCCGCCTCCACCAATTACAACAAAGGGTTAGCCGAAAGGCTAACCCTTTGTCACATCTGAATGGCGACAAAGTGGCGAC
>NZ_JAKIKS010000168.1 GCF_023284005.1 Shewanella surugensis | reverse complement strand
AGCTGCTTGCTGATGTCATATCAGGTATTCAATTTAAAGATGGTGAACGGATCACTCAAGATCAAACAGAACATCACGATTCATTGATACACCACATTTGACAATAACTCAAAGTAGCGATACTAACGTTTTAATTTAAATAGGTATATATATGAAATACTTAGTTGCCGGAGTAGCTGGAGTTATAGGAAACTCAGTCGCTGAAAAGTTATTAAGTTTGGGCCACATAGTGATAGGTATCGATAATTTAAATGATTATTATGCTGTGAAATTTAAAGTTTTCTCGATTGAAAAGAATTATAAATGAGAAGTTTAAATTTATTAAAATGGATTTTTAACAGGTAAAAGTGTGTCGCTTATTGCTGAGATCTAAGATCGCAATCATTACGAAGATGAGTTATTGGTCAAACTCAGAGAAGTGATCCCACAAGATGTCCGAGTCACGGTTGTTGCAGATAGAGGCTTTGGCGATACCGCATTATTTGACTTTATCCAGCATGAATTGCATTTCGATTTCATTATCCGGATAAAATCTAACATTAAAGTTACGGATGCCTCAGGGGCGTTATTTCCTATCAAAGAATGGCTATTGCCAAGTGGTCGAACTAAGACGCTTAAGCATGTGCAAATAACGGGTAACAGACAAGATGTTGCCAGGGTTATTTGTTGTAAAAAGAAAGACATGAAAGAAGCTTGGTATCTTGCTTCGAGTCGAAATGATCTAGCCAGTAGTAAGATATTGACTTTATATGGAAAACGCTGGGGAATAGAAACGACATTTAGGGATATCAAGAACGACCGATTTGGCATGGGAATGAGTGCAACCTATACTCGCTCACCCACTAGAAGAGATAGATTATTTTTGCTTAGCGCGATAACGATAGGTTTACTGACGTTCTTAGGGAAAGCGGGTGAGGATGCGGATTTAGAGAAGATATTGAAGGCGAATACTAGCAAAACGCGCACTGATTCATTATTCCGCCAAGGGTGTGAATATTATGAATTGTTACCTGGAATGCGAGAAGAATGGGCAAAGCCATTGATGGATAATTTTAATCGATACCTTGAACAACATCATATATATCGATCAATATTCGGCATTATTTAAAGATCAAAAAATGAGGGGATCTCTAAGGGTTTAAATAGTAAAACACCTTTTTCGACTTTAGACTCTGTTGAACATCCAGTATCACTATATGCAGCAACCAAAAAATCGAATGAATTAATGTCGCATTCATATTCGAATCTTTATAATATTTCAACAACAGGGTCTGCACTTTTTTACAGTTTATGGTCACTGAGGAAGGCCTGATATGGCCAGGGCAACAGCATGAACGTTTTTCACTCAATAATTGTTCGTTAAACATTCTAGTGTGGCACAATCATTAAGCCAAAAACTGGAACGAAAAGAGGGTAATCGAATGTACCGTTATCAATCAGGTTGATTATTGAGCACTCATGCGGTTGCCCTGCTGATATGGCTCCCTTTATCTTTATTAAGAAGATATTTAATAGTGAATTGAAAGAAGGTGTGGCTGAAATTGTTCAGTGATATAGATAGCATTATTCTAATTGCCTACAGAGCTGCTGGAATTAAAATTGATGAATTATAATGATTTAGTTATTTCTAAAGGAAATATAAATTATGCAGTATTTTAGGTTTATATTATGAATATCCTTTTAACGGGGAGTTCCGGCTTTATTGGTTCATTTTTTACGAGTAATTATCCCATAAAAAGACACGTAGTCAGGAGTTCGGACAAAGTAAGGTATGCCTCCGAGCATTCAATAGCAAATCTTGATGAGAGTGCAAATTGGAGTGATGCTTTTGTCGATATTGATACAGTTATTCACCTTGCTGGCCTTGCTCATGATCATTCATTCACTGAAGAGGATTATCAGGCAGTAAATGTATCAGGAACCTTGCACCTTGCCAGAGAAGCTACAAATGCAGGTGTAAAACGTTTTGTTTTTGTTAGTTCTATTGGTGTTAATGGAACTATTACTACAGAGACTCCATTTTCTAATAATTCAGTTCCAAATCCACACAATGCTTACTCGCAGTCTAAGTATGATGCAGAGGTTGGACTCAATAACTTGGCAAAGGATACAGGCATAGAAGTTGTTATTGTTCGACCTACTTTAGTGTATGGGCCTGATGCTCCAGGAAATTTTGGTGCTTTGACCCAGCTAATTCACAAGTTCCCATTTTTGCCTTTTGCTTTAGTCAATAATAAGCGTAATTTTATTTCGGTACAGAATTTATGTGACTTACTATTTACATGTGCCAGCCACCCCAAAGCTCCTGGGAACATTTTTTTGGCGTCAGATTGTGAATCTGTTTCAATAAAAGAATTTTCCAATGCAATAGCCGTTGGTTTAGGGGGGCCGCTAATCCAGCTTCCTGTCCCTGTCGGATTGATGAAGTTCTTAGGTAAATTATTCAATAAGCCTACGATGGTACAGCAGTTGGTTGGAAACCTAGAAGTCGATTCTTCTAACCTTCAGCATGTGCTAGGTTGGAGTGCACCATATACAATGAAGCAGGCTATGAGTTTTCTTTCAGGGAGTAAATGATGATTCGTACGTTAGATTTTTTAGCGGCCTTCTTTGGCCTTTTATTGTTATGGCCAATACTGTTACTTGTTATTGTCATTGGCACCTTCGATACAGGGTCTCCTATATTTATTCAAACTAGAGTAGGTAAGAATAAAGAACCATTTAACTTGATTAAGTTTAGAACAATGTCAGTTGAAACTGAATCTGTTGCTAGCCATCTAGCTAGTAATTCATCTATTACAAAATTAGGCGCTTTTCTGCGAAGAACAAAAATTGATGAGTTACCTCAACTTATTAACGTTTTGAAAGGTGAGATGAGCCTCGTTGGTCCAAGACCTAACCTTTTAAATCAGCTGGATCTTATCAGAGAGAGAGATTGTCTAGGTGTTTACAATGTTCTACCTGGTATTACTGGACTTGCACAAGTAAATAATATCGATATGTCAACACCAGAGCTATTGGCTAAAACTGATCGACAAATGATCGAGTCATTAACGATTAGAGATTATTTTAAATATATCTGTATGACGGTTACAGGTAGTGGTAGCGGCGATGCAGTTAAGTAGGATTATTACATGAAATATTTAGTTACGGGCTCAGCTGGCTTTATAGGTAGTGCAGTTGTAGAAAAACTCATAAACCTAGGGCATGATGTTATTGGGATCGATAATCTTAACGATTACTATGAGATCAATTTAAAGCAAGCAAGATTGTCTCGTATAGAGCATCCCAAGTTTCGTTTTGTTCATTTAGATATTGCTGATAGAGCTGAAGTAGATACGCTTTTTAGTCAAGAGCAATTTGACCGCGTTATACATCTAGCAGCACAAGCTGGCGTTCGCTACTCACTCGAAAATCCGCATGCTTATGCCGAGTCGAATTTGCTCGGCCACTTAAATATTTTGGAAGGTTGCAGACATAATAAGGTTAAGCATTTAGTGTATGCATCATCTAGTTCAGTATACGGACTAAATGGTAAAGTTCCATTTGCAACTTCTGATTCAGTTGATCATCCAGTTTCACTTTATGCAGCAACCAAAAAATCGAATGAGTTAATGTCGCATTCATATTCGCATCTTTATAATATTCCTACCACTGGTTTACGTTTCTTCACCGTTTATGGCCCTTGGGGACGTCCAGATATGGCGCCCTTTATTTTCACCAAGAAAATTTTGGATGGCGATATTATCGATATTAATAATAATGGTGATATGTGGCGTGATTTTACCTATATTGATGATATTGTCGAAGGAGTCATTCGGATTGCTGATGTCATTCCAACTAAGACACCAGAATGGACTGTTGAAGCAGGTTCACCTGCTTCAAGCTCTGCACCATACAGTGTTTATAATATAGGTCATGGTAGTCCAATAAACTTAATGGACTTTATTGAGGCTATTGAAGTTGAGTTAGGTATTGAGGCTAAGAAAAACTTTCGTGGGATGCAACTCGGTGATGTTTATCAAACCTATGCTGATACACAAGACTTATTTGAGGTAATAGGTTACAAGCCACAAGTTGATGTAACAGAAGGTGTTAAAAAGTTTGTTGCGTGGTATAAAGGATTTTATAAATAACGAATAAAATCAAAGTTACTAATATTACAAGTGACTTTATTAGATTAATGTTTGTTTTTTTATATAGGGAATAAAAATAAGAATGAAAATTGCTATAGCTGGAACCGGATATGTTGGCTTATCTAATGCGATATTATTGGCTCAAAACAATGAAGTTATTGCCATTGATATAATATCTGAAAGAGTCGATTTATTAAATGATCGCATTTCACCAATTACAGATGTTGAAATTGAAGGTTTCTTAAAGAATAATAATTTAAGTTTAAGGGCGACCTTAGATAAAGAACTTGCTTATAAAGAGGCTGATTTTGTTATTATTGCCACACCTACAGATTATGATGTTGAAACAAATTATTTTAATACATCATCGGTAGAGTCTGTCATTAAAGATGTGATGTCGATTAATCCCAATGCGGTTATGGTGATTAAGTCGACAGTGCCAGTGGGGTATACCGAAAGCATTAAGGAAAAATTAATTTGTAATAATATTATATTCTCACCTGAGTTCTTACGTGAAGGTCGTGCGCTCCATGATAACTTATATCCATCACGGATCATCGTTGGGGAATGTTCAGAACGAGCGAGAATATTTGCGAATTTACTTACTGAAGGAGCGATTAAAGACAATATAGACGTTCTTTTTACTGACTCTAGCGAGGCTGAAGCAGTTAAATTATTTTCTAATACTTACCTTGCCATGAGAGTGGCTTATTTTAATGAACTCGACTCTTATGCGGAGTCTCATGGGTTAAATAGTAAGCAGATCATCGAAGGTGTTAGCTTAGATCCTCGAATAGGCTCACATTACAATAACCCTTCTTTTGGCTATGGCGGTTATTGCTTACCTAAAGATACTAAACAATTATTAGCAAATTATGCTGATGTTCCTAATAGTATTATTAGGGCTATTGTTGAAGCTAATACCACTCGAAAAGATTTTATTGCCGATTCAATACTTAAACGAAACCCTAAAACGGTGGGAGTTTATCGCTTAGTGATGAAATCGGGTTCAGATAATTTTAGATCATCTTCAATTCAGGGGATCATGAAACGTTTAAAAGCAAAAGGTATTAAAGTGGTTGTTTATGAACCTACCCTGAAAGAAAATGAATTTTTTCATTCTGCTGTGATTGGTGATTTGGATTGCTTTAATAATATGTGTGATGTCATTGTTTCAAATCGAATGGTAGAAGAGTTAAATGATGTACGAGATAAAGTGTATACTCGAGATCTTTTTGGTGTTGATTAATTAAATCAACAATTAATTTAATTGTTGATTTAATAAGTGAATAAATCATTGTTCACATTGTTTTACGAACTATTAAAGGCTTTTATATAAGATTTATTTGGAGCTATAGATGGATTTTTTGCAATTATTATTTTCGTTAAATCGAATGCAAAAAAGGGGGGTCAGTACAGCGATAGATTCCCTCAGTTTATTGTTTTCATTCTGGTTAGCACTATTAGTACGAACAGATTCATTTTCTGTTTTTACTAATACGGGCTATTGGTTATTGATAGCCGCCGTTTGTCCTATTAGTGTGTTGGTTTTTGCTAGATTGGGTTTGTATCGAGCTGTTTTAAGATACATGGGCCTACAAGCATTAACTGCTATTTTACTCGGAGTTATCGCATCGACACTGAGTGTCGTTTTGATTGCTTATTATGCTGAGTTGGGCTTGCCCCGGACAGTTCCTGTTATTTATGCCGTGTTTGCATTAGGCTTTGTGGGGGGGTCTCGTTTGACCATTCGGGCTATTGTCGGGTCAGGTATGAAGCGAGAGGGAGAGCCAGTGATTATTTATGGGGCTGGTGTCAGCGGTCGTCAATTGGTCACTTCTTTAATGCAAAGTAAGGAATATTATCCTTTCGCATTCGTTGATGATGATAAGGCTACTCATGGCAGTGTTATTCAAGGTATTCATGTACATTCGCCTTCAATCATTAGAAAGTTGATTCGCCAAAAGTCAGCCACAAAAGTATTACTTGCACTACCGACTGTTTCTCATGCTCGTCGCAAAGAGATTTTAATCTCTTTAGAATCCTTAGCGGTTCAAGTGCTGACAATTCCTGCCACCGCGGATTTAGTCGATGGGAATAAACTCTATAGTGATGTCAAAGAAGTTGAAATAGCAGATATATTGGGCAGAGAGCCGGTATCACCTAGAAGTGATTTATTATCTGCCAATATTCAAGGTAAAGTAGTCATGGTGACTGGGGCCGGAGGATCGATAGGTTCTGAGCTTTGTAGGCAAATTATTAGATTAAAGCCTAAGAAACTGGTGCTGTTTGAATTATCTGAATTTGGCCTTTATACCATAGAAAAAGAATTGGCTATCTATATAAAAGATCATGATTTATCTATTGATATTTATCCTATGTTGGGATCGGTTCAAGGGAGGGATAGAGTATTGACTGTAATGGATACCTTTAGTGTGCAAACGGTTTACCATGCTGCAGCTTATAAGCACGTGCCATTAGTTGAGCACAATGTTGTTGAAGGGATCCGTAATAATGTATTTGGAACGCTGCATACTGCCAGAGCCGCTATAGAAGCTAATGTTGAAACTTTCGTACTTATTTCGACAGATAAAGCCGTTCGTCCGACGAATATTATGGGTACAACGAAGCGTATGGCGGAGTTGTGTCTGCAAGCATTAGCGAAAGAGCAGCATTCAACGCGTTTTTGTATGGTGCGCTTTGGTAACGTATTAGGATCTTCAGGCTCAGTGGTACCTCTGTTCAGAAAGCAAATTAAAGGAGGCGGCCCCATAACGGTAACTCACCCCGAAATTACACGCTTTTTCATGACAATCCCCGAGGCGTCGCAATTAGTGATCCAAGCGGGGGCTATGGGAAAAGGCGGTGATGTTTTTGTACTCGATATGGGGGCATCAGTAAAAATTGTCGATTTAGCTGAGAAGATGATCAGGCTTAGTGGTTATGAAGTTAAAAATGATAATAACCCCGAAGGAGAAATATCCATCGAATTTAGCGGGTTAAGACCCGGTGAGAAATTGTACGAAGAATTGTTAATTGGTGATGATGTGACTGGTACTGAGCATGAGCGTATTATGACGGCACACGAAGTCCATTTATCTTGGAATGATCTATCGAAAATTATAAATAATTTAGATTTGGCTTGTCATGAACTCAGACATCAAGATATTAGAAATATTTTATTGAGTGCGCCAACAGGTTTTAATCCTACCGATGATATTGGTGATTTAGTTTGGTGTTCAAATGGGACTGAAAATAAAACATTAGAACTAATAGCTTCTTAATTTTAAAAAGGTTAGATACTGTGAAAGTTGTCATACCCGTTGCAGGTTTAGGAACTCGGATGTTGCCTGCAACTAAAGCCATCCCTAAAGAAATGTTACCGCTTGTTGATAAGCCTTTGATCCAATATATTGTTGATGAGTGTGTCAAAGCGGGGGTTAAAGAAATAGTATTAGTGACGCATGCGAGTAAAAATGCCATTGAAAATCACTTTGATACTTCCTATGAGCTTGAATCGACGTTAGAGAAGCGCGTAAAAAGGCAGCTACTTGAAGCAGTGCAATCTATTTGCCCTAAACATGTGACAATAATGCATGTTCGCCAAGGTGAAGCCAAGGGCTTAGGTCATGCGGTATTGTGTGCGAAACCGTTGATTGGTGATAACCCGTTTGCAGTTGTTTTACCTGATGTGATTTTGGATGAATATACCGCTAACCAGGCAACGGATAACTTAGCCTCAATGATTTCACGTTTTAAAACGAGTCTTGCAAGTCAGATTATGGTTGCACCGGTGCCTTTGCATGATGTTAATAAATACGGTATCGCAGATTGTAATGATATAACTCTTGAATGTGGTGAATCTACAGCGATAAAAGCAATGGTAGAAAAACCTGATATTGATTCAGCCCCATCAAATTTGGCCGTTGTTGGGCGTTATGTACTATCGAGTCGTATCTGGCCGTTATTGGCAGATACACCTAAAGGAGCAGGCGATGAAATTCAATTAACCGATGCTATCGATAAGTTGATTGAACTAGATAAGGTTGAAGCTTTTCATATGTCAGGTCAGTCTCATGATTGCGGTGATAAATTAGGTTACATGAAAGCATTTGTTGAATATGGACTGCGTGATAAAATGTTAGGCGCTGCCTTTAAAACGGAACTTAATGATATTTTATCTCGCTAACATTGAATACGCTTTAATGATATTATTAGGTTGAATTTGTCGCTTATTGATTTTGGGTCCATCTTGATAGAATGTGCTGAATACCCTGAATACCCTGAATACCCTGAATACCCTGAATACCCTGAATACCCTGAATGGCTATCGGTTTTATATCGATAGCCCTTTTTTTATGACTAACATTTAGAGGCTAAGTTAATGCTATTTTAGTTGATAGCTGACGTTATTCCCTCTCCCTCCTTGTTTTATCCTATAGCTTCTCTTTTTGGCTCTTCCAATGGTGAGCGACCTTTAACATCATCGCTATGTGATTTCTTTACGGTGAGCGTCCGGCGAACTACGCCTTGCTTAGATTAACATGCCAAGGTAAGAGACTATTGAGATCACAGTTGGGGGGAGATAGCTGTTCCAAGCAATGTTCGATGTAATCG
>NZ_JAKIKS010000167.1 GCF_023284005.1 Shewanella surugensis | reverse complement strand
TATTGGTTTTTCATTTGAGAACCTTGGCCGATTTTGTGAGAGATTGAAGCTTATAGGCAGCTAACCCTCTTTTCTATACCAAAGTGTGTCGGTTATTATGGCAATCTAAGCGGTAACATTATTTGCACATGGACCTTTTTGTCCTGATGATGAGCCCGTAAATGTCGATGATTTTTATCCGCAAATCGTTGTTGAAGCCAAAAAAGTCCTTGAGCGGCGTGATAAAGGCAAAATTATCATCACAGGGCACAGCGGAGAATATCAAGGTATTGAATATGTCGATAACCGCCGCGTCGATGAAATACAATTAAAAATACCGCTAAGGGCCATGTAGTCAGCTTTCTCTTTCACCTTTCCGAACACTCATTAGACTATTCGTGAATAACAACAAGATCTTAAGAGTGATAAGTTTGTGGTCGAAATCAAGTGCTTTAAAGGATGCCATTTGTTTTAACATCGATGGTTACAGGTAAAAAGGAGAGAGGGATGAAGGTGCAGCTGATAACGCTGAAGTGGTATGAAAAGTTAGCCTGTATGTGGCCGCTGGGGCTCATTTTTGTGAGCGGAGCCGTGGGGGGTCTGTTTGGGGGTATGGCTTTTACGTTAAATTTACGAATATTTAACAAAGACTGGTCTGATCCGAAGAAGTATCTCTATATCGTGTTAACTGGGTTAGGGGTAATAGTGGCCTATTTTATTATTATTGTTGCTTTGGCGCTGATCTTTCCTGATTGGTTTGGGTAATATGAGTGAGTGCTGATGCGCTAACTCACGTTTGTCCCATAATGGTTTTGCGGGAATATACTACCAGCAAAGTACTTGGTAAGGCTTGCATATTAGGCTCTGGCTAATAAATGATGTGGAATTATAATTAAAAGCATATGGCAGCGACTCATGAGGAAGACGCCCTTATCATCGGTTGAACTGATATAACATCTTAAGCCTTTACCTGATACTTGAGCTGTCAGTGCCATACTGTAATATTCACTGTGATCTGGATTGTCAGCGGTATGTTTTAGCATTCCATAATAACTCGATAAATGAGTGCCGCTATGGCCACTGACACATTCTCCTCGAACATAGAAAGTATCCCCTTGTACTGTGATCTTGTTGACTTTAGTGAGTTGATGCCAAGAGTTTGCTTCAGCCTAGGCTGAGCCAGCCATGAGTATTGAGAAGAGTCCTATAAATAAAAGATGCTAGAGTTAGGCTTAATCAGACAGCATTAGCAGATAAAATGGTAGACCTTGCATCTAGCAAGCTTCAGCATAAAAGCTTTTCTTCTTGGTTAAGAGCTTACAAAGTAAAGTGATAATAAAATAACGATCGTTCCCCTTTAAGGTTTGAGAAAATAAAGCTAATAACAACTGGAACCGGTGTTTAGATAGTCGATCGTTCGAGTTTCACTTCTCCGATAACCTATAGATCAGTAGGGCGTTTGCAATTCACTTCGTTCTTAAACACCTGGCCATATCACGACAAACCAACTCCGGTTCCGATCGATTTCACATCCCGAACGCGTCGAAACGTATGTACGTTACACTGGCAATTATCCGATCAGATCTGAAGAACCACATCTAAGAGTCATTCTTTGTGTCTCTTCTTGATGGGTCATGGTTTGGGCTAGTTTTCTTCTTCGTTCAGGATTAAGGTCCACGAATAAGTTCTGTAGTCCGTCGTTGCGATGATGTCCTGAAGGGTTTCTTCGGACTCCGCACGAAGCACAATCCACGCTGTCGACCGATCTTCCGCGATATACGGCAAGTCCTCTATAATCCGATCAGCAATTAGTTGTTGGTCTGCCGGATTTGGCAGATGTAGGCGTCCTTGTAGTCCCAGATCTGATCTGGTGGCTTGGACAAACCAGCGTTTCAGGTTTTGATTAATATCATTGTTGGCAACATTGATCGGAGGATCGTTTCGGATCAAGGTCCATATATAAGTTTGGTAGTCGTTTAGCGGCATCGTCGCGAAGATGTCTTGAAGGGTCTCTTCGGATCCCGCACGAAGCACAATCCACGCCGTCGACCGATCGGCAGCGACAAGCGCCAAGTCTTCCTGGATCCCATCGTCACGTCGTTGTTGGTCTGCTGCATTTGCCAGATACAGACGTTCTTGCAGAACATCCTCTGAGCCGGGAATGATGGTGGCTTGGACAAGCCAGCGTTGCAGGTTTTGATCAATATCATCGTTGGCAAAAGCACTGATCGGAAGCGCTAAGGTGAACAGGCAGCCGACGGCGATTGAGGTGATTGTAGTTTTAATGTGTTTGAGCATGTTAGATTTTTCCTTTCTGGTGTGCTGGACCTAGGTACTGCAATGGGTGTATGACGTTAGGTCATCATTACAATCCTTACTAGCATGTTATTACCTTAGCGGTATTTCATAATACCACGTCGACTATGCTATGATATTTGTGAATACCATTCAAGTGAAACATGCCTTTATCACGGAAACTGCCATGAATACCAAGCCGAGCAAAAAGGATAAAATAATCGCAGCTGCGCGTGAGTTGTTTACTCAGTACGGCTTTAAAACGACCTCGCTCGATATGATCATCAAGAAAACAGGGGGATCGCGGCGAAATATCTACACATACTTTGATGGAAGAGATGGGCTTATTAGAGCAGTTCTTGAAAGTATCGCTGAGGATGTCCTAAGAACCTTTGAAAGCCTGCCACCAGATGACACTCCGGCCAAAGTTTGGCTAACGGTGCTAGGTGAAACCTATCTGAAAACGATGACAAGGTATGACGTAGTTGGAATGTTTCGCCAGCTCATTGCGCTTTCAGATGAGGATCACAATATAGGCAAGTTGGCCTTTTCGAAAGGACCAGAAGTCCTCGCCAAACGAGTCGAAGGCTACCTTCGGTACAAGTGTGTTTGTGGCAATCTAAAGATTGATGATGCAAGGGCCGCTGCGTATATTTTCATCGAAATGATCAAGGGTGAATTCGTGCTAAAGGCACTGATGACTCATTCAGCTGCGCTTGAGGAAGATCAAATCTCGGAGCACGTAGGCGTGGTTGTCAAAATGTTCCTTAAAGGGACGGAGAACGTGTCAGAATTACGGGGGATTGCATATTGATAATATGGCTATTCGTTCATATTATAGAACCCCATTCTGTAAGAATATTAGAATGAAAAAAGGACATCCGCGTTAAGAAAGTAGCGTTTATGTTAGAAGCACCGAGCAGCTTTTGATGCCCCATTTTCTGAGCAAGGGCTTTTAGTTTGTGTGCCGCGTCGACAAAGCCTTAAAGCGACTTTCGAATTGAGTGGCCGTATACACCCAGTGCTTAGGGTCGATCTTGTGCTCATTGTTAATTATTGTGCTTCTGGTTTGAGGTATAAATAGCATAAAAGCGATAGCGTTAAGGCTAGCGCGCCGATTTTAAACATAGTGACATAACTAAGATTAACACTGAGTCCATAAGAGAAGGCGTAGCTGGCGATAAATTGTGATGCGCCATAGAGTAATGTCATATATGCCCAGTATTTAGCGTGGTGCTGCATTGAGACTAAGTGACCAATAAATAGCGACATTAAGGTGACCAATGCAATTAAATAAAAGCCTGACAAAAAGGCACTGATCGCGACAAAAATCAATGAAGGGAACCAAGCGATGAGAAACAAACTGATTATTCCGATAATACCTGTAATGATCACGCCTAAAAAGTTACCTAATTTGTGATGTAAAATACCTGCAGATATCGCACCTACTGCTGCTCCCAAGCCTAATATTGCAAATAGCGTACTGCTGTATTGTAAACTCATATGTAACGTACGATGTGCGTAATCGGATAAAAAGAGTAAGCTGGGGGTGAGTCCGACTCCATATAACCCATAGCCGATAAGCGCAATGGTAAATGTTCTTTTTTGTGAATGGGTTAAGTTTATCTTCTGTACTTGCTTTGTTGGTCTATATGAGGGGGCGTTAGCACATTTTTGCCATGTTAATAGCACTAACACTAATGTGATAAGTACTAACCCAATCCATATGCCGGTTACATTTCCCACTGAAAAAAATAGTGGAATGCTGATACTGCTTAAAGCGGTCCCAACTCCAATACCAGCGAAAATAATCCCGCTTATCATGGCTTTTTGAGAGTCAGGTAGATGCGTTAATATTAGACTTGGGGCTAAAATCATTATGGCCCCACCATTAATGCCTAGTACTAATCGCCATATGGTTAACCACCAATACCCGAATTCAAATGTGCAAAGAGCGGCTGCAACAAGAGAGATCGTTAATAGGCTGAGCATTAAGTGTGATGTTTTAAAGAGTTGATTGAGTTTGTGAGCGGTTAGCGCACCTAAAAAATAGCCTAAGAAATTAGCGCTTCCCACATAGCCCGCTTGAACATTGCTGAGCCAGTGTTCATTGATTAAAAAAGGGATAGCAGGGGTGTAGGCAAAGCGATTAATGCCTAAGGCCAATAACAGTAAACAAAATCCAGAAAATGCATTATAGAAGCCCGCTTTTTTATGGGAGAAAACCATGTATGGGCTGCTTTTTATGAGGGGGGATGATATTAATATAGACGAAGAATTAGTACTAAAACATATTGATTTTAAATGGTATGACTAGAGGCTGTACCTTTATGTTAAATTTTAGATCGTTCCAATAGATAGCCATTGATGCTATCTATTGGATAAGGGCTTACTTATTGATTACTTCCCCCATGGATTGAGGGGCAGTTTGTTGGTGACTGCAGATGATTTTGGCTTGGATGGTGAGTGGGATTTATGACTCATTGTGGCTTTATTTGTGCTCTTGCACTCTTCTTTTCTTCGATCATGATTGCTATTAGCCGTTTGTTTGCCATCGGTCTCTTTTTTATTTTTTGGCACATAATTTAAAATCGACATGGGAACGGATTTTTTAGGTGCGAAGCCTTCGATTTCTTTACGCGTGATCAGGTGCCCAAGCTTAGTCTCAATGGCACATAAGTTTTTAAAGTCATCTTTAGAGACTAAAGAGACCGCTTCACCTTCGCTACCTGCGCGGCCTGTACGACCAATACGATGAATATAATCATCAGCAGGATAAGGCAGGTCGTAATTAACGACTCTTGGCAGGCTATCAATATCGATACCTCTAGCAGCAATACCAGTAGCGATTAACAAGCTGATTTTTCCAGATTTAAAATCGGCTAAAATGCGCTCGCGTATTTCTTGGCTACGGCCGCCATGAATACACTCAGCTGTTATGCCGCGTTTTTCAAGTTGGCTAACGAGCTTAGCCGCTCCGTGCTTAGTTTCAATAAAAATCAGCGTTTGCTGCCACTGTTGCTCACTGATCAAATGACTCAATAAAGCTGATTTTTTATCTTTATCAACAGTAATTAACCATTGGTCAATTTTTGTTGGAGCTGATTTATCAATGACTGAAATTTCAACGGGTTTAGCGATTGTCGTTTTAGCTAAAGCGCGTACTTGATTGGAAAGGGTTGCCGAAAATAATAAATTCTGTCTTTCTTGAGGTAATTTATCCATGATCTTATTGATGTCTTCAATAAAACCCATATCCAGCATTCTATCGGCTTCATCTAAGACTAAAATTTCTATCTCATCAAAATGTATGGCTCTTTGAGTATACATATCGAGTAAGCGTCCTGGAGTCGCAACGAGAATATCGACGCCCTGGATCAATGCTTGTTTTTGTGGCTCGAGCGGGACACCACCATACATGGCTAAAGAGGTAAGATTGAGATGGGTACTGTATTGTGTAATATTATGTTCAACTTGTACGGCGAGCTCACGAGTCGGGGTGATGATTAATGCCCGTATGCGTTTTTTGCGTAATGTTTCAAAGTGCTTTAGTTTTTCTAAAATGGGGAGGACAAAACTGGCCGTTTTACCGGTACCCGTTTGGGCTGCAGCAATAACATTTCTACCCGACAAAATAACTGGAATAGCCTTAGCTTGAACGGGAGTGGGTACAGTATAACCTTGTTCGGTTATGGCTTTTATAATGGGATCGCTTAATCCTAGTTTAGAAAAAGGCATTGATATCTCAGTTGGTTATTCAATAATAGGTCAATTGCTAAATCTGCCTAGTTGTATTCATTAAAGACAGCAAGGCAGAGTGGCGTGTGCGTATTATATCAGTAAGTGAGAAATAAATATTTTTATAAATTAATTTGGTAGCTATCTGGGATCGGTGTTTCAAATTCCAGAGTGGCCCTAGGTGTTGAATCTTCGCCTTCTATAAACAGTTCCGAGATGGTGACATAGGGAGACCAACTTTCAGCTGCAGCATGTATTGATGTAGGAAAAAGCATAAAAGAAAAAATAACCCAAGGCTTACACATAAATATCTCAATTAAAACAATAATGGATAATTTTATTATTATATTTTGTTTCATTTGTGTTTCCATTGTTTTTTTTATTTGACAATGTTGGTTAATTGTACTTTTATCTGGAGATTAGTTCACATACCCCCTTTCATTGTTGTCACACAACCAATTGATTATCTTGATTAAATAAAGAGTTGTAAATAATGTTTCTGAAACGCTTTATATGTATAAAAACAAGCTTGCAATACCGTCGCCACAGGCGTAAAAGCTCTGTTTGATCATTGTTTAATTGAAGTCTGCTATGAATCGTTCTTTACAAGGTAATTTAATTGCGATTACTGCGTTTGCGGTGTGGGGATTAACTCCGATGTTTTATGGGCTGCTCGAAGGGCAAAATACCATTGAGTTATTAGTTCATCGTATTTTTTGGTCTGTTCCGTTGATTTTTATATTCAGCCGATTGATAAGTATGCGCTATGATTTTAAAAGCATTTTGGCTGATAAAGTTTCGTTATGTTATAGCTTTTTAGCCGCTTCAGTGATGTGCGTGAGTTGGTATGCATTTATTTATGCTGTGACACATCAGCAAGTGTTAACAGCCAGTTTAGGTTTTTTTATTAACCCTCTGATCACTATTGTGCTCAGTATTGTGTTGTTGAAAGAAAAGCCAACAACAGGCCAAGCGGTTGCCATTGTATTTAGCTTCTTAGGGGTCAGCTATCTAATTATTACTACTGGAAAAGTCCCTATTTTGGCGTTGTTAATGGGCGGTTTTTTTGCGTTGTATGGCGTGTTAAAAAAAGGCGTACGTTATGATGCAATGACATCAGTGATGGTTGAATCTGTGGTGCTGTTTCCATTTGCGGCAGCGGCGTTGATTTATCAAGGCATATCGCATTCTGGTGTCTTTTTTCAAAGTGATCTGAGTACTCAAATTTATTTCATGCTCACTGCTCCTATGACCTTAGTACCTGTGATACTGTTTTCTCTCGCATTAAGGCGGACATCATTGACTTCTATTGGGCTTATTCAATATTTAGAACCGAGCTTACAATTTATGTTGGCGACATTATTTTTTGGCGAGTTATTAGATGTGCATAAGTTAGTTACATTTTCATTTATTTGGGTTGGGCTCTTGTGTTGTATGTACCCAAGCCGCTTAACGATGCATGTTTTCAGAGCCCGTAAAAAGGCGTAGTTCAAGGCGCATGATTGTAGGAATGCTTATTAGCCTTTTAAGATAATGCAACACAGAAGTAGGCATTTTTACGGACTCCCAAAGGGCTGGTTTAAAACACATTTATGCTGTGTTATTGAACATCAACTTAGAATAACTAAGCTATCAGTTCAATACCTTGCTTAAAAAGTGTTTTTATTCCAGCTGAATCCTGCATCGTCAAGTGGTTTGGGTATATTAAGTGGCCACCCATACTGGCCCGTTCTAAAATGATTGAACATAAGCAAAATAAACGGTTAAAAAAGGACTACTGACACTTTCTGACAGGGGAGTGCGATAAGGTGAGTGTATTACTTATCTTTTAAAGGGACATTTATTCAGCAATATACTTGCTAATGAGTGATATGATCTTCAAGTGAAGCGTATATCTCACTTAAAGATCAGCATAAAGCAGTACTATTCCTCCATCCAACTCATGTCGGGCAGTAAGTCTAAATGAGACTCATAACGCACTAAGTTAAAAGCAGTTTGCTCTTGCATGACGTCAAGCACTTCTACTGACAACGCGCAAGCAATCGCTTCTATCGCTTCATCACGAGGTGTTCCGGTCATCATTAACCGCATTAGAGTGGCTTTAACTTTAATGGGATTTCCATCAGATAATTGATTTTCAACTATTTGTTTAAGGTGTTCACCGGTCATGACACCATCATCTTCAGTACTCATTTTACCTCTATACATCACTGGATGTTATTTTGACTGAATATCTTACTTGTTTTTACTATTGGCAGTGGGTTTATTTTTGTTGGAAATGAGTAATGTCTTGTATCGATGGCAATGAAGGGAAAACATCTTTTTGAGCACATGTTATTGCGCCAGGTAAGGTTGCAAAGTCCATGATTGATTGCAGTTCACTTTATTCATTAATATGCGGTTTTAATGTTATGTTTTTATTAGAATAATGGTTAGGTGGGATAGCTTGTTATACTTTAGCAGGGTGGGAGTGAACAATTAGTTTATAACAGAAGATTTAATATCCGTTAGTTGTATAAGTATCTCTTAATGTCAGTCTGTTTATTTTTAATATATTGATTGTTTAATATGTCGTTAAAAATAGGTAGAAGATCAATATCTCTTGATTAAATACATCAACTCATTAGACTAGTTGGTTGGGGGAATTCGTTTTTTTGATAGACCAAGTATAAGGTTATTATGGCAATCTAAGCTTAACTAAAAGTTATCGTATATTTTGACGGATAATTATCCATGATATTTTTTACACTCTCTTTGAGTGCATCAAAAGTGATAAAATCATGGCAAGATAACCATTCATACTTTATCTTTTTCCACAGTATTTCAATGATATTGAGTTCAGGGGAGTAA
>NZ_JAKIKS010000166.1 GCF_023284005.1 Shewanella surugensis | reverse complement strand
GCTTTTTCCTTCGAAAAATAGCGTCGAGTTGCGGCGCATATTTGATAACCCAACGGTTCAGGGTTGAGTGATCAAAATGAATATTACGCTCAGCAAATATCTCCTCAATTTCTCGATAACTGAGTTTGTAGGCCAGGTAATAGCGAAGCGCCTGCATGATGATCGCGGAAGGGTAATGTCGGCCTGAAAAATTGAGTGTCATGGGAGTGAACATAAAAAGCGATGCTTGGATCATAAAGCATTGATGCTGTTTGCGACAGAACCCGTTTATGGCCGTCGGAGGGGGGGAGAGCTTAGAATTGCTAAAGACTTAATGAGGTTTACCACTTATATAGCCTGAAAATGATTCGATACCTTCATTGCTTATTGCGGTAAGAGCTTCATCAAGTGCCGCTTGATCACTTTCAAATGGATCTTCCCACACCGTTGATGTGCCACAGGTTGCTATGATTTCTAAAATCCAGCCCTTGGTGTCGCCCTTAAAAATATCAATTTCTACTGACTGTCCTCCTTGTTCAAATTTTCGGCTTAAAGGGGAGAAAGTGAGTTCAACATCTTCAATGTCTTGCATAATGTCATTTCCTAACTTGTGTATTGGTGGCTTTTCGTTAGTAATAATAACGTCAATCACCCTTTTTTCACATAAGGAGTTCAGTTAACTAGCGGTTAAATTATCACTGGTATATCAACTCATAAATATCTCGGAATCGGTTTTATTTATATCCTTTAAAAAAAGTGAAAAGAGTATTTGGTTTATTCTTTTTCTCAGTGTTTTTTTTATGAACAGAAATTTCAATATTTCTAATTATATCAGCAAGTTCAATACTTTTTACACTTGCTTGATGAATATGTTCGTTAACCGAAATGCCATTTGTATGCTCATAACCTATAAATGCGCAGATATGGTATCGAATCAGATAAATTTTCTCAGATACACTATGAGGTAAATCATCTTCTTTTAAAAATCTTAATACAAGTGATTCAGTCGCCGAAAATACAGAAGCTTTTTCATAATCGTTTTGAGCATTTTTTGCTAAAATACACATATTATCAATTGGATAACTAAAATGCATGGTGAATTCATTCGTATATTTTATTCTATAAAGTTAATAGTTTGACCATATTATACCCTCGTCCGCCCAAAAAGATTAGACCAAAGCCTACACTCAATTACATCAAAGTAGCGCAGCCAGTTGAAAAGAATAGATCATTAGTTTGTAATAATTTGTATTTTTTTCTTAAATTCCTACACAACTTTACAATCAGCAAAATGATTACAAAAGGCGTAGACAAATCTAACTGTATTGCATGGCTCCTTTAATCTACCAGTGATAATCTTTGTTTATCACTGGTAGGTTAAATATCATATATTAAAATCTAGTGATTAATATTTTTGCTATTACTTCAAAAATCAACCAAAAAAAGTTATGCTGATTCCACATTAATTAGTTGAATTACATTAGGATGTTTTAATGAAAGGGAATTTCTGTACAGTAAAGACGTTTAAACCCTCACAGCGTACACTCGATGCCATCAAGGAAATGAATCGTATAACTGATATGTCTAATTTGTTAACTGGAATATTGACTTTGGTACCCTTTTTTCAAATCTTTGTTGGTCGAAAGACTTATTTATTGGCTGGCGCTGCATCCTCTAGATACAATATGGCGACTTCTGATTGGCAACACTTTTCAGATGTATTGCAAGGAGTTGGTAAAAATAAAAGAGATTTGTTGGAGGGGGTTGCTTATCAAACTGCTAACTCTACTACAGGCGAAGAAGCTAAATTTTGGAGGTGTGTTTATGGGGCATTATAAATTTTTCATAGCCTTTACAGTGTTGTTTTCTATGTCTGTTCAGGCTGATGTTGTATTAATGACTAGCGAAGAAGCAAAGTACAACGCAGGAGCTAAATATTTAAAATTCAATGAGAAACTATCTCAATGTGGTAATTTTAAGTATAGAGATATTGAAATTACAGATCCTTGGTTCTTCTCTCTGAAAGAGGCTGATAAAAAAGCAGTATTATCTACTTTATTTTATCAATCACGTTATTTGTGTTCAAAAAAAGAACGTGATGAATATGTTTTATCATTATTAGATTATACCTTGATTAGTGGGGATAGAGAGGGGATAGATGAGTGGCTTAGTCTTTATCAATCTGGCTATATTGATGCGGATGTACGCGACACAGTAAATAAGCTTGATCCTATTAAATTAAATAACTTTATCAATCAGGATAAATTCTCTCGGCCATTCGATATTTTTAAAGTTCAAGATACTTATTTGAAGAATTAGAACCGTGATATACCAGTGATAAAAAAGCCTTATCACTGGTAGAGATATTGGTGTTGGTCAATATCAATCAATAAGCTGTTATGTGGTATGTGGACAATTCTAGCTTAAAACGTCTATAATGCAGGTCGCGGCTGCACATGAATTTCAGTCAACTTTAGAGAAAATACGATGATTGTAGAAAATGTGCTTCCTGAAAATTACGCAGAGATGCTTAGTGTTTGGGAAAATTCAGTCCGAGCAACTCATGATTTCATTACAGAAGAAGATATTGAGTTTTTTAAACCAATTATCATTGAGCAGGCTTTTCCTGTTGTTAAGTTAAGATATGTGAAAAATGAAAATGGTTCAATTCTAGGTTTTGTGGGTATTCATGACTCAAAGGTTGAAATGCTTTTCATCTTAAATGAAGCGAGAGGACAGGGTATTGGTAAAGTGCTACTGCAATATGCAATTGAGCAGTTAGGCGCAACCAAAGTAGACGTAAATGAACAGAATCCAAAGGCTGTAGGTTTTTACAAGCATATGGGGTTTAAAGTCATTTCACGTTCACCATTTGATGATATGGGGAAACCATTTCCAATTCTGCATATGACACTTTAAAGCTCGGTTTGTCGTAACCAAGTTTGCTAGAAGAAACGCCCAAAGCCAATAACTTTGGGCGTTTCCGTATGTAGTAAGAAAATCACATAACAGATAAGGATAGGCCGCGCGCAGCCGAGACCCAAATGTAATCAAGAACTAAGTGTTGAACAACCAGTGATAAAAAAGCCTTATCACTGGTAGTGTTACCAGCAAAAACGTCTGTTTAAACTCTGGATGGAATATAACTATATTGATGATTTATTGAACCATTATGTAGAGTGTTATTCATAAATAACTTACACTATAGACTTTATTTTTGTTAGATTTCCTTATGTCACCAATATCAGAGATAATTAATTGATAAACGATATCATACTATATCTTGAATCAAATCAACCAATTGCAACTATCGTCACAGGCATGTTGGCAATTTTTGCAGTTTTAGTTAGCCAGATTTCCTTATACTTTCTGCAAAAAAGTGATCACAATCATCAAATTGGGTTGAAAAATATCGAAATCACTCTGAAAAAAAAAGAAGAGCTGATTGATCATATTAATATTCAAATAAAAGACATCACCAAAGTAGAAGACATATTTGATTTGTGGGAATCTAATTTTGAAGCTAACTATATGCCAAGTCAAATGAGTCAAGTTCTTAGAGATATTGATAATAGAGTTAATAAAATACACATTATCATCCAACTATATTTTGAGGAATATATTCCTTACATAAATAAAATTAGGAGGGAGGCTCAAGAATTTCATGAGATATGTGCTGCTCATTTTATGGCGGCAAAGTTTGGCTCAGAGGATTATTATAAGACAGATCCTATGAATATTGTTGAAATCTGTAATAGTTATGCTGTTTCATATATGCATCTATCATCACACTTTATTGAGCCTAAACTAATAACAAAATACCCACTAAAGTAAAGTTGATAAGCACATATTAGTGACCGTCTGAGGTGAATGCTATCTGTAGATGCCTGCACTTAGGCGCTGTTTTGTGGCCTTAAGTTGGCTATTTACCATAACTTAAATTGTGTGCATCGGATTGGCTTAACAAACTTACCTTAAACGTTTATGGGGTATGAAGTCCAATGGTACGGTTTTGTACGGTAAGCAGTAACTGTCTGATATATCATAATATTATAGACGTCAAAATATAGCCTTAAATTATGTTTTTTATATCGATTTATGGCAATTAATAGACAAACTCGTCTATTAATTGATTTAAGAGACAGATTTTAAATCTTTAGCGTACGTTTTCGTACCGTTGGTGCTCAAACCCCGCTAAGCACTTAAATGACATTGTTTAGGGGATCGAGTTTCAACCATTTAGATGTCACTTTATAAATTCTTACCGTTAAACATAAGACCATTTACATAAATTATGTTCTTCTTTTTGGCAAAATTCCAAAGCTAATAAAATTGATGATTTAGCTGTTCCAAACGCTTTATTAATTTCAGATACATCTTCACCTGCTACCTTCAAGTCGACCTCCATCTGACGCCCTATGCTAGAAAGTAAAGAGTTTATTTCAACACCTTTTTTATTTTCACATTGAAATATTTTATGTAATGGATAATGTTTTATTTGCTTTTCTGAGTCATTACTTCTTAAACTATTTCTTACGAATGTTTCAAGGTCACTTGTTGCCTCTCTATTGAACATATACTTAATATCAGTTAATGAATGTTTTGCGAAATCAGAATCAAATTTTGATTTCCCGAAATCAATAACCTTCAATAAAACCTCTTTGTCTTCTCCTGTTGATTTTAGAACAAGTAGATTATGCATATGTAAATCACGGTGAGATACTTTGTTTAAATAAAAAATATTTAACATATCAATAACTTGAACCGCTAATGTCCATCTTTGTTCACTTGTTAAATCATTCAGGCATAAATCCATCTCGTTAGCTTCTATTTTTTCATTATACCTAGAGACGATGGCGTATTGATTAATATCTATTTGATCATTAATGTCTATGTTTAATTTTTTTTGGGTAGAAATGTACCTTCTCAGTTCATATCTTCCTTCACTATAAGATTCTATATTAGATTCTATATTAAAATCTGATTTTCCAGTTGCATCCAGAGCCTTTAACACACCAAATTCATGGTTAAATACTTTATGTACTCCACCGTCATTAAAATCCATATTGATTATTATTTCAGGCGTAATAATTGGTTTGTTTTTTAGGCTTTCAGTTAATAAATTATAATTACAACTAAATATTCCCGTCTTAATGGGAAGGCCTAACTTTAAAAGTACATTAAATATTTCGTCATTACTTATATTTTCACTTTTTATTACTTCTCCATTAAGTAGGTATTTAATAACACTACCATTATTCATCTTCGAATCTATTTCTATGGCAAACATGTTTTTGTTATTTTCAGCTAAACAGTCTACTAAATTAAAGAAATAATTTAAAGAGTTATTTTCATTATTTTTCAAGATGTTAAATAATTCTTTTAATGCCTCAGCCTTGCTTTCATTTCTAAACAAATCCTTAAATCTATCCCAATAGCCCATATGTGTAGCTTCAGTTTCATTGCCGGTCATTATTCTATGAAGTCTAGATTCATTGATTTCATAATTACGATTATTTTTTAAACTTATACAAATCGTCATAAATTATAGATACCATTCCAGATAGTCAGATACATCTAGTTTTTTTACTACCAAAAAAAAACTATTATATTAAATAAATACAACTACGTTTAAATAAATAGTCACAGAAACATTTACACAAAATTTATCAATCATTTTATTTACAAAACCCCTTTAAATCGATTCACACAAATTAAGTTATGGTAAATAGCCAACTTAAGGCCGCAAAACAGCGCCTAAGCACGGCTTAAACCCTCAAGTAGACGATATAATCCACCTAAATGATCACTTTCAGCCCCAAAACCGCCGATCAAAATAGTACGAAAAAAGCCCCTCACTGAACAAACAATAAACAGACTTTGGTTAGCGGCCTATTGAGTCACCAAATGCCTAAAAGGAATCGTTCTATAGGAATCTCTTTTAACAACTACTCGATTTTTGCCATTCTCTTATATAACGTCTACTCGCTCCGAATTAATTTAAATATTTTGAATATCTTTATTTATATAAAAACTCGTCGAGTTTAAAAAGGGTATTAGGGAAACCCTAAGTGCAGGCATCTACAATTACATTTTTATTGTTTTTTGAACAAGGAAGATAAATTGGAAGATCTTTACCCATTGATAGAAATTTACAGTGAACCATATTGTAGCATTGGTGACTATGATCGAATTACGTTAGAGTCTGATGGTATCTGGTGCTGGGAACACAATGAATATTATCCTGAGTATTATGTTGGGTTGGATAGTGATACCCTGCACTAAAACTGGACACTCAATTAAGAGACTTTTTTGCTGTTCATAATTGAGTGGGCTTTGATACCCAATTGCACTACGCCTTCTTGTACGACTGTAATCAACTTAAAATTAGGTTTTCATTGCACGTACATTAATAATATTGCTTACTGTTTCATTTAACTTTGCTCTTAGATTGCCATAATAACCGACACACTTTGGTATAGAAAAGAGGGTTAGCTGCCTATAAGCTTCAATCTCTCACAAAATCGGCCAAGGTTCTCAAATGAAAAACCAATATAAGCAACTAACCTTAAAAGAAAGATACCAGATTGAAACGCTAAGTAAACGAAATCTAAGCGGCAGAAGTATTGCTAAACACTTAAAACGAAGTAATAAAGCTATCTCTAATGAGTTGCAACGCTGTGTTCATGGTCATTACTGTGGGGAGACGGTTTTCATGAGGTACATGTGAACACGATGGAAGGCTTTTGGTCATTGTTGCGTTCATGATTAAGATCTCATAGAGGGATATCTCAAGAAGGATTACCTTATACCTTGGCTTTTTTGAATTTGTGCATAATGTCAGGTTGCGAGGAAAAGGACTACTTAACCCACTTATTAAACTATTGGTTGGTGAGAAGTCCTAAATCCGATAAGAGCCAACTGGTAATGTTGGAAAAACACGTCTATTCTTCCCTCTGACATTCAGTAGCATAGAATGCCCCACCATAACTTCAAGGAGAATTTAGACATGATGTCAATCAATCTACCCCAAGGTTCAGTACAACCTTCACTGCCACAAAACGATACGCCAGCAGAGCAAGTCGCGCGCAGTAAGGCGTTGGGTTTGGCCCAAGAGAAGTACATTCTAAGCACCGACAATAGCTTGGGATTACCGCTATTGAAAACCCCACTACCTCCAGAAGAGGCGTTTGATGAAAGGTATAAAGCGGGGCGTGGAGTCGCCACTTTACCCATGGTAACGAATAGTGCGAAAGTTACACCGCAATTGACCGACCCTTATGGACCGTTTCCCGGGTTAGCCGATTATGAAAGTATGTATATTGATATAGAGCAACCGAGGGTGACGCCAAATTGGTTAACGGATGAAAGTTTTGGTGAGCAGCGTCTTTCGGGTGTCAACCCGGTTATGCTGGAGCGAGTCACCGATAAAAACAGTTTCCCCGGCAAGTTAGATTTAACTCAATTAAATGTTGTTATAGATAGCAGCATTAATATAGACCAACTTATTTTGGATAAGCGGCTATACATCGTAGACTTCACTCCTTACCTTGACGGTGTCCAAGAAGGCAGCGTACCAACACCCGATGGTCCGATACAAAAATATTTACCAAAACCAATCGGCCTATTTTATTGGAACAAAGAAGGTGCCAAAGCATCAGATTCTGGATTAAAAGCGGGGCGACTATTACCTCTGGCGATCCAGGTTGATATTGACGGCGGCCAAGTAAAAACATTTAGCCCGCAAAGCCCTGAGTTGCTCTGGACAATTGCAAAAATTTGTTTTTCCATTGCCGATTCCAACGTTCATGAGATGTCGACACATTTGGGGCGCGCACATTTTGCTCAAGAATCTTTTGGTGCGGTAACACCGATGCACCTGGCACCTCAACATCCACTGAACATTCTACTTAAACCCCATTTAAGGTTCTTGGTTGTTAACAATCAGGCGGGTGTAGAACTACTAATACCACCCTCAGGCCCCGTAGATCAATTGTTAGCGGCTACTTTAGAAGGCTCTTTAGGGATCAGTGTAGCCGCCGCTGAATCTTGGTCTGTAGCAGAAACCTTTCCTGAGTCAATACGAGCCAGGGGTCTCGAATCCAAAGAATCGTTACCCCACTATCCGTATAGAGATGATGCTAATTTAATATGGGAAGCCGTAGTGAGTTATGTAAAAGAATACGTAAATGTTTATTATAAAACAGAGCAAGATATAACAGGTGATTATGAGTTGCAGGCATGGGCCAATAAATTGGCTGATACTGGCCCGGAGGGGGGACACATCAAGGGAATGCCATCTCAAATCGACACTATTGAGCAATTATCAAAGTTTCTCGCTGTTATAATTTTTCAAAATAGCGCTGGCCATAGCTCCATTAACTTTACGCAGTATCCCTATATAGGTTTTAGCCCCAATATGCCCTTGGCAGGCTATAGCGATTATCGTAAGTTCCTGGCTGAAGAAGGTTCAACAGAAAAAGAACAACTCGACTTTATGTTGAACTTTTTGCCACCTCAAGCATTGGCCCAAGGTCAAATTGAAATCACGTTCGGACTTTCAATTTATCATTACGATTCACTGGGCGATTACGCAAGGGAATTATCAGACCCATTAGCAAAACACGCCCTGTATCGTTTTTCGCAATCCTTGAGCAACATTGAACAACGCATTGAGAAACGAAACCGTCTACGATCCGTCCCGTATAAATACTTACTGCCTTCAGAGGTTTTAAATAGCGCGAGTATTTAGTGGCTTCACATTTACTCCTTACAACAGCATAAATACGGCTCCGTTGCAAAGTTGGCTATTTGAGCCACACTCATTAAAAATAACCTCATCGGATCCATTATGTCAGACTTCAAAGGCCGACACTTTACTGGCGACATTATTCTCTGG
>NZ_JAKIKS010000165.1 GCF_023284005.1 Shewanella surugensis | reverse complement strand
GATGGTGTTTAAACTGGCGCAATCAGCAGAAAAAAAGTGGTATCGCCTGCGAGGTTTTAAGCTGCTTGCTGATGTCATATCAGGTATTCAATTTAAAGATGGTGAACGGATAACTCAAGATCAAACAGAACATCACGATTCATTGATACACCACATTTGACAATAACTCTTGTGATGTGCATCTAAATAGAATTGAGTCGTTTATCGAAAAGATAAATATGCCTTTAGTACATATACATGCAAACAATGTGGCTCCAATTAGAATCGATGATTCATTTCCCACTGTGTTAGAGTTAACTTTCAGTAAACACGCTAAAAGAGAAGATAAGGTCTCTATGCCACATAAACTTGATATGCCAAACAATGAAAAAATTGATGAGGTTGCTTTACGTATTCGAGATTAATATTGTTATCTCTATTCTAGCAAGTGCATCTGAATCAATATCTAAAGTATATTAAGGTAAAACCGTCACGTTATTTTGAATTATTTTCAGCCATGATCTGAATGATAAAATTTAATCGGGTAGCGGTTTACCGGCGGTTTCTGCGAGAAAGAAGGTGACGATGAGCGAAAGGACGGCCACGCCCATGAGATAATAGGCGGGCGAAAAATCGTTGGCGGTACGCTCGAGCAAATAGGTTGCCACCAATGGTGTCGTGCCGCCAAAAATACCCATGCACAAGTTATAGCCGATCCCAGAGGCACTGCAACGGACTCTGGTCGGCAGTATTTCAACCATGACGGCCGATAATCCGGAATACCCCACACCGAATAGGAGTGCAAATCCTGCTTGTCCGGCTAAAATCATCCAAAAATTCTGATGATGCATCATCCACCATAGTGGCCAGGAAAAGAGCAATGAGCCAATGGCTACAAAATACAATAGCGGTTTTCGGCCAATCTTATCGGACAGTATGGCACTGTACGTGATCACGGGAAGAAGGATTATTAGGCTCAAGGTATTAATATCCAGAGCATCGGCAGTCGATACATGCATCTGCTCTGTTAAGTAGGATATGGCGTATACCCAAAGCAGATAAAATCCAACGGCGTTCACCAGTGATAAACAGACGATTTGCATGATCTCGCGCCAATGATCGCGAATAGCAGCAATAAAGGGAAGTGTATTCAGTGGTTTGGCGTTATCAAAAACATTCGGTTCGGTCATGTGGCGGCGGAACAGGATTGCACAAACGGCGATGACCGATCCAAACAAAAAAGGCAGGCGCCAGCCCCAGGTCTGAAATTCAGCGGATCCTAAAATATTGCTGAACAAGGAACATATGAAAGAGCCAAGGAGAAAACCGACTACGCTGCCGAACATTGGCCAGCTGGTGTTAAAACCGCGCTCTTTATCCGAAGAATGCTCTGCAAGGAAAACGATGGAACTCGGATACTCACCGCCAACCGATAATCCCTGAAGGATCCGCAGCAGGATCAGCAAGATGGCTGCCGTGCTGCCAATGTCAGCGTGGGTCGGCAGAAAACCAATGGCCGTGGTGCCTATTCCCATCATGACAACGGAGAGGATCAGTGCTGGCTTTCGACCGATTTTATCCGCCATATGACCCAGTAAGACGCCCCCTAAAGGACGCGCAATATAACCAATGGCAAAAACACCAAAAGCGGCGAGAAGTGACGTGAAGGGATCATCACTGGGGAAAAACAGTTTGCCGATGATGGGAGCCATGGTGCCGTAAACAGCAAAATCATACCATTCAAGGGTATTGCCGACTGCGCCGGAAATAATATTACGTCGCTTTATCGTTTTAGAAGCAATAGCAAGCATTCCAAATCATTAAAAGGATAGAGCCTTTGACTCGCAAAATCCAGTTAGGGGATTAGAGTCCCTTACTTATTTCTTTATAGGTGTTAAATGTGATAGCTAGCAATAAAGCGAGGCTGACTCACTTTCAACTGACTTACTTTTAAATAAACTTAACGGTAGGGAGCAAAAGGATCCGTTGATATTCAGTATTAATTTTCCGTCTTAGCTGTTATATAATGTTTTTACGGGGTGAGCCTATATAAGCCGTTAAGGAAGCGCTATGCAACAAGATCAAGATGAGAATTTTCAGCGATTGGCACGTATCGCCAAGTTTATGGTACCGATATTTATCCTGATCATCGGCAGCGCTTTAGCGTGGTTTGAGTTTAGCAATCAAGTGCTCAACATTAACGTGGTGAACAAAAATGTTGAGTGGAGCGAAGGCTGTTCTCAGGGACGTTGCTCGGGCATTGCGACTTTCTATATTGTCACCGATGCGGAGACCTTTATCACCACCAAAGCGATTTATAGTCAAATGGTAACTGGGCGGGATTATGATGTGGAAACGGAAGGCTTTAAAGGATTCGCAGTGCACAGACGAATCGATTATCTTTTTTAAATCCTGAATTAATGTACAAAGCCGTAGCGGTTAAACAGATTTGTGAAATACGGGGTCAGAGTAAATTTGGTATGTCGGAGATCGAGTATGAGCAAGAATGAAATATTACTCATTTATGATAAAGAATGCCCTGCTTGTGATTATTATTGCCAGTTAGTAAGGATACGAGAAAGTGTGGGTGTGCTTAAGCTCATTGATGCGCGTGACAATAGTGACGTGCTTGCTGAAATCACCGAGTTAGGCTTAGATATTGATCAAGGAATGGTATTGAAAATGGAGGGGGAAGTGTATTATGCTGCTGATGCTATTCATGTTCTCGCCTTAATCAGTAGTCGCTCAGGCGTGTTTAATCGAATGAACTATTGGATGTTTAAATCTCAATATTTGTCGACAATATGCTATCCTGCATTAAGGTTTTTTCGGAATATGCTTCTTAAAATACTGGCTAAAACGAAAATCAACAATTTAAATATCAATGATAATAGTCGATTTTAAATGATGAGCTTCGTTCGGAGCTGCCTGGTATTCCCAAGCTCATTGAAGATGCATCGTCAATGAGATTGGAGATAAAACAAATTAATTTTGTTCAGAAAAATCTATCAGCGTTTGACCCGACATGCGGTAGCCGACCCATTCATCTTGCGATTTTGCGCCGATTGCATCATAAAAATCTCGCGACGGTTTATTCCAATCGAGACAACTCCATTCAAATCTGCCACAGTTTTTTTGCAGCGCAATCTGCGCCATTTTTTTGAGTAATAATTTACCCGCACCTTTGCCTCTGTGTTCGGGAGAGACATAGAGATCTTCAAGGTACAGCCCTGGTTTTGCTAGCCAAGTTGAGTAATTATAAAAGTAAATGGCGATGCCTAATGCTTGGCCATCTTGTTCACAAATCAATGCGTTAACATGGCTGTCGTTAGAAAAAAGGGTTTGCTTGATAGTTTGCTCTGTTGCCAGTACTTCATGTTCAGCTTTTTCATAAATGGCTAGCTCACGCACAAAGTGTAAGATGAGTGCTGAATCTGCGGCTTTGGCTTGGCGAATAGATAATTGATCCACGTTATTTTCCGATATCGATGATTGACGTTATCATAACGGTTGGATTAATATGATTATAGTGCATTTTTTTCATATCAATATGTGTATTATTCATAATGAACCTTCATCAAATCGATTTGAACTTACTGATTCTATTCGACGCTTTGTATCGCTATCGTTCGGTATCCATCGCCGCAGATGACATTTGTTTGAGCCAGTCAGCCTTTAGCCACGGTTTATCTCGGCTGAGGAAACGTTTAGGCGATGAGCTATTTGTACGAGTGAATAATGTGATGGAACCAACCACATTAGCTCATGATCTTGCTTTTCACCTTTCGCCAGCGTTAGAGCAGATCCATATGGGATTGAATCATAGCTTAGTCTTTGACCCTACAACCAGTGATATTGAATTCAAGTTCGCTGCAACGGACTACACTCAATTTAGTTTATTACCTAAACTGATTAGCCACATTACCAAGGTCGCACCGAACATTCGTATTACTGTTGTTTCATCAGAAGATAAAATGCCAACGGCAAAACTCATTAGTGGAGAGCTGGATTTTGTTTTGGGTTTTAGTCACGAAATTGAAAAATCATCCACTATTGAATACCAAACTTGGTTACAAGATAGTTACTGTACTATTGCTAGACAAAACCACCCTCGATTAAAGAACGGCTTAACATTGGATAACTTTGTAAGTTTATCACATGTCAGAATATCACCATGGGGTGAGAAAAAAGGGATCGTCGATCATCATCTTGCCACACAAGGACTGAGTCGCCATGTCGCGTTACAGTTACCGAGTGTTCTCGCCGCACCCTATACCATTTTACATTCAGATCTTATTTTAACCTTACCCAGATTGGTCATATCCAATCTGGGTAAAAGGTTGGATATTGATATTTACTCTCCGCCTATTGCCATTCCTGAATATCAGTTAAATGTCTATTGGCATAAACTTAATGCGAGTAAAGCGAGTCATCGTTGGTTAAGGCAGTTGATTAGCCAGCTATGCTGATACTGGGCGGTTAATTAAGTGAGGTAATATGCTGTGTCATTGCTTTTTGACATGTGTTTTTATGCGAGCATCAAAGCGAAGTCAGGGGGCTTCTCTTTGAGGCTCACTGGCGAATTAATGACTTCGTTGTAGCGTCGATTAAAAATCGTAGTTCATGCCTATTGTGAAACTACGTCCCATGAGAGGGGCGTACTCTTTCAGTAACGATGTATGCGGCCTAGCATCTTGATTGAGCAAGTTGGTGCCCTTCACATATAACATAATATCGTTATCGTCCATCATAAGATGATAGGTCACGGCAGTATTGAGTAAGGCATAACCTGCTGTATCGGTCTCATTTTCGGCGGTTTCTGTCTGTTTGGCATAAGCCATGACACCTATTTCGGCATGCCAGTCCAACTGGTCAAAGTTAATGGTTGAGCCAAAACGTAAGGGCGAGATAAGGGGTAAATTACCCCCATCGACCAATAACCCCCGAGTGTAATCACTCAGTAAGTCCAATGACCAAGTGTCGTCAAACGGTATCTTGGCTTGGGCCTCTACTGAGTAGAATTCGGCATCGCCTTGAGTGAATTGATACACTGGCAGAGAGCCCTCTTCATCGATATCGGAGGCGATGAGGCCAGTATCTTTTTCATAGTAGAAATTGTTGATCCTGTTATAGGCCATGCTCAAGGATCCGGTCCATGCTCCATTTAATTTCCGTAGGGTTAAATCAATATTATTGGCGATTTCCTTATTGTTACTGTCACTGTCGGCTATGACTTCACCGTTTTCAATTTTGAATTGGGAACCCACGTCGAAGCTTTGCGTGGCATCATGATCGCCGAAACTGTAAAGCTCTTCGGCGGTGGCTGAGCGCTCGGCTCTTTCAAATGATAAGCCTAAGTTATAGACAGGATCGAAATCCCAGACTATGCCAGCTGAAAGCGTCAGATTGTTATCATTGACACCATCGGGTTGATAATTTTGTGTGCTGGTTGAGGTTTCTAGGTTCATGCTGTCAGGATCTAAGCGATAATGCTCGATACGACCCCCAAGCTTAATGCGAAAGTCATCAATTTTTCGCTCTTGTACGATGAACGCCGCGAGGGTGTCGGTTTTACTGTCGGGCGTCAGAGCCTCTTCTCCTTCAACAGAAAAATCCCGGTGGATAGCGTGCAGACCCATGCTCCCTTGCCATTCGCCCCAAGGTGTATTGTTAATACTTAAGCGGACTTCACTCTCCTTGTTGTAGAAGAAGGTGTCGGCGACGTCATCTTCTAGCTCGGCATGTTGATAATCGGTATAGCCTGCGTCAAAGCGCAGCTTACTCACGCCAGAAAATGGATTTAACAGGCCGCTATGAAGTTGCCACACCGTTTTTTGTAAATCTATGCTGATGTCAGGATCATCTTCATTTCGCTTAGGGATCCCATAGTTTGAATCGGTATGCGCTCCAGAGATACTGATAAAACTGTTATCGCCTGTGTACCCAACACCAGCGGCATAGTTATCCTGTTCTAGTTGACTATTAGCCAGTGTGCCATGAGTGTCAGCTTGGTCTTCAATGGCATTACCGGCAATATCGAGATCATCGGTATTGCGCTGTGTACCGTCTACATGCCAATTGAATTTACCGTTACCTCCGTTTAGCTCGCCATTAACGGTGCGGCCATTATTGCCAGTCACATATTGGGTGCCAAAGTTACCCGATAGTTCATCGACCGCTTCTTCGTGAACTCGGTTATTCACGACATTGACGACGCCGCCAATCGCACCGTTACCATAGAGTAGAGACCCTGGCCCTCGAAGAATTTCGATTTGCTGCGCCGTTCCGGCTTCAGTGGTCACGGCATGATCTGCCGATACTGTCGATGCATCTCCCACAGAAAGGCCATTTTCTAACACTAACACTCTAGGGCCACTCATGCCGCGAATAATGGGGCGACTCGCGCCAGCACCAAAATGAGAGGCTTGTACACCGGGGAGTTTTTCCAGTGTATCTCCTAAGGTGGGCTCAGTATTCAGTTTCAGCTGCTCTTCACTCATCACACTGATTGGCGTGGTGCTTTCTACTGCTGATTGCAAAAAAGGCGATGCGGTGACGACAATGGTTTCCATCATGGCCTGCTCGAGTGAAACATTTTGCGTCACCGTGCCTGTGGTTATGGGTAAATCATCATCTGCATCTGTGAAGTTATCAGCACTCACATGCAGGTGAGCAAGGCTGTTGTCCGCGAAGGATAATTGGTATTGACCTTGAGCGTCACTGATTGTTTTATTATCAGCGGCAATTCTCACCTGTGCGCCAGCGATAGGCGCGCCATTATTATCGGTAATTTGACCTTGGATCTGAGCTCCGATTACAGGTGTAGAGCCGCCAGCAAGCGCTAGCGCTATATACGATAGAGCATGTCTCATTATGCCTGTCCTTATAGAAAAGCAAAAAATAGAATGTTTAAATTGATTTTTGTTTTGCTGAAAGACTAGAAGGGAGGGGCACGTACGTTTAGGTTGCGTAGCCAAAGTAGTGAAGGTTGCTGATAGAGAGGAGGTGCTATGCTTCCAGCTTGTTGCTGACACATTGCAGGCATGATGACCGTTGTCGGGCCAGCATGGTGATGATGGTAAATATTACTGTATAGGCAGTGAGTGTTATCATGTTCTAAAGCATGTTCGATGCCATGGGCCAGAGTGATAGATTGCAGCACAATCAGCCACAAGCCGAACACTAGCCAGAGGCTATTTTTAAGAGTCAGGGGTATTCGATGTGTCATTATGGTTAACCTGATCTCCTCTTATTTTCGATTAGCGAATAATACCAATTGCTAATACTCTTTTTTATGATGGCACACGTTACTCTTCACCGAAGAAAAACGCAAAGCTAAAAGTGTAATAATTAAAGATTGCTGTTGGAACCGATCTGCTAAACCCTATTATTTTAGTGTTCTTTTGACTTTGGCTTGGCATTTTATCTATCGGTGCAGGAGGTTAATAAGGAGATTATTGATTGAAGTTAGCGGGAAGTGTGTGGTTCAATGTGAATGTCGTTTGAGTATAAAAGTAGAGTATTAGGGAGGCATTTTATGGGAAAAATGGGGAGATTATATCGCAGAGTTAAAGTGTTATACCTCATGTTCTGGACAGGATTAATGATGAGTATTACGCTCTATCTGCTCGGAATGGATAGCCCAGCTTGGACCATGGGGTATGTTTCACTATTGGCTGTTATTATTTTGTTTACGCTTATTGCCAATGTGAAATTGCACCAGTTAGCGGTTAAAGAAGAGAGTAATCGTTATACGCTTGGCCTGAAAGCGACAGTATTATCCTGTTTGTTTTTAACGCCACTTGAGGCGGTGATTGTATTACCTGCGATTAATTTATACAGGCTTAAACGATAATATAGTGAAGCTTGAGTCGGTAAGCCTCTTGCTGGTGGTTTTGTATCATAAGCTCACTCAATGTTATTTTTCCCCGAGATTTGGATGATAATGTCATTGAGTTTCATCAATCGGGTTAGGCTAAGCCGCAAGTAAAACTCATGAGTGATAAGCATTGAAAACGTCTTCAATGCTTTTGATCATGAATGTTCTAAGTCACTTGGTTTTTGCATTTTCAAGTGGCTTAGACATATCAGTAGGATCGCACTTTGGCAGCTAAGATGTTAGCGGTCATTATCTCAGGTGGAATAGCCAAGAGCTCATCGGCTTGAGCCAGAAGTGTGGCTGCAATTTTACCATCAAGGTGGGCTTGTCGGCCAGTTTCATTGGTGAAGGTATCAAAAATGGCAAAGCGGCATTCACTGAGCTGTATTGCATACCAGCTTAAGGTTTGCTGCTCTTCATTGGCAAGGGCTAAAGCTCTGGTTAATAAATCAATGACTTACTTATCTTTATGTTTAAAAACGTGTTCAAAGTAAGGTTGTAATTGCTTGAGCCATATCTCATAGCCTTTACGGGTTAAATGCAGCTTATCATGCATGATCTCAACAGATATATCGTCTTGGTTATCGACAACGTTATCATGAATATCTAAGTCATGAATGAAGCTGTTTTTGTCTAATGTAGAATATAATGCACTGGCTTGAGTACTGAGTTGGCGCTCAATGGAGTGTTTTTCTCCACGAGGAAAAAGTCGGTATAAGAGTATTTGGGTGTCAGGCAGTTTGAGCTGAATGGTTCTCACTAGGTGGTTAACGCCAAGTGCTATTTCTTGCGGCGTGTTGTCAGGCACATTGTTGGTGCCGATATTGAGCACCAGCAAGGCAGGGTTGATGTTATCAAGTTGGCCGTGCTCCACTCGCCAGAGTAGATGTTGTATTTTATCGCCGGCAAAGCCTAGATTTTGGATCACCAATTTTTGCTGCCAGTCTCGTAAAACGCTGCTTCCTGCTTGCTCCCACTGTTGCACGATTGAATCTCCTATTAAGATGACATCAGGAGGATTTAAGCTATCTTTATTGCGGCTCAAAATGGCTTGATGTCGTTTGGCCCAACGAGGGCTATTCCGTTTATCTTGCGGGACTGTTAGATGTTGAACTTGGGAATGTCGATTCACGGGTATTGGTTTTTGGCTATTACTCATAAAAATAAAACCTATAAAGAAGAGCCTGCTTTAAAGAGATTGAAATAACTTTATCATTTTATATTAACGGGTACAAAAATGTTCCTGATTACCCATAAAGCTCAGCCATGCTTAAATACTTCTGTGGCATAGGAGCAGTTCGTAGTGCGACATACATAAATCGTGGCAACATGTCTTCAAGCGAGAACCTTC
>NZ_JAKIKS010000164.1 GCF_023284005.1 Shewanella surugensis | reverse complement strand
GAAGGTTCTCGCTTGAAGACATGTTGCCACGATTTATGTATGTCGCACTACGAACTGCTCCTATGCCACAGAAGTATTTAAGCATGGCTGAGCTTTATGGGTAATCAGGAAGAAGTATTTAAAATAGATGACAACTTGCTGATAGATTTCATAATTTCATTTTATAATTGTTTTTTAGCAAAAATACTATAAACAAATTAAGCATATGTATCAGTAAGTTAGTTTAATTCTGTTTGGTCATTATTCTTCGTTTTGTCGTGTACAGGGAGTCTTCCTCCTCACTATTTATTACTGGGGAATATTTTATTATCGGTGTTATCGGGCATTTATATGGGCTTACAAGGCCGGAAAAAACTCAAAGAAAGTTTACTCTTCGCACTCCATTTCTCATTTTTCTACGGCTGTCTTATTTTAATCAATCCTTGGTTATTCACATCATTATTACTCTCATTTTCTTTTTATTTTCCACCGACAAACGCTACGTAACGCTTTACCAGCAATATAAAAAGTACACCCAACCCGCCTTATTATAAGGCGGGTGAATAAGACCGAGAGATAAAGCAAACAATCATCACGAAGATTTTAATGCGCTAATACGTCAATATACTCAGCGTCATGTGTTAGCTTTAAAACCACTCAGTTTCAATCTGTTAGATGTTAATCAACGCGCTAGGCTGCAAAAAAGCTCATATCACTATTGTCACTCCAAAGCATCACTTTAGAGGGTCTAGAAGGACGATTAACACGAGTCTCTTTAGAAGGGCGACTTAACCTTGAGGCACGACTAGGACGAGATTGTTTAGTCGGGCGTGCGGGTCCGCCCTCGCTGAGCGGGCTAAAAAAAGCATAAGCCCCATCTCTGAAATCGATAATACTGCCATTATAGACCCAACCTAAATACTGGCCCGCATAAGACACCACAAACTCATCCTCATGAAGATAGGCAAGTGGGGTTCCATCATAATGATAAAAATGTTCCCCATTGGCGTGCAAATAAAACAGGGCGATACCTTGGGTATCGTAAAAGGGCATATTGTCATTATTGGCAGAAAAAGTTGACGCGTTATCCATAGCTTATCCTTAACTCGGTCTGTTGATCTTTGGTGGTTGAATGATATTCGTAAATGGAAACTAACCTTACCGCAAATCTCTACACACTGAGTGGTCGAATCGTTCCAAAAGTTCGACTCGTTCCATCAAGAAGATAACAAACTTTAGCGAGTACTTCTTCCATCATTGACTAAGCCAGAAGCTACATTAAAAAAAAGGCTTTGAACAGTCGATCACATAAATTCATTAGTCAACGCTAATATCACTGACCATACTGACTTCAGCTCGGTAATGACATTTGGTGTGAATGTATCAAGGTCGCCATACTGCGTTGCGCGCGAGTCTGTGCCTGCTCAAGTGATTCACTCGCCTTCATGGTTTCAACCACTTCATAATAACACTTAAGTTTAGGCTCGGTTCCAGATGGGCGAATAATAACCCTAGCGCCCTTCTCGAGTTGATAAATCAACACATCACTTAAAGGAAGCGATAATAATTCGGTAGTCCCATCAGCATAAAAGCGTCTTGCCATGCTAAAATCGTCAATCGATAACACCGCTAAATGAGCAATTTTTTCGGGCCTATTTTCCCGCAAAAAACCTCCAATATTCGGTGTGTCGGCTTGCAATGCAATACTGACTTGTTCATTTAAATGAAAACCATACTCTTGGTAAATATGATGCAAACGATCCCAAATCGTTTGTCCTTGACTAGCCAGCTCAGCAGTCAATTGCGCAAAAGCCAGTAACGCCGATAACCCATCTTTATCTTTGACTAAGTCACCGATGCAATATCCCAGCGCCTCCTCATAAGCAAATAAAAACTGCCGCTCAGGCCGACTCTCCGCCATCGCCACATTCATCAACCATTTAAAGCCCGTTAGCGTAATACAACACTGCCCATTAAAGTGAACCGCAATTTTAGCCAGTAAACTCGATGACACGATACTGGCACAGGTTAACCTTTGCGTTGGCGCAGAAAAACTCAATAAATAATGCCCTAATAGCACCCCCACTTGATCGCCCGTTAGCATTTGATATTCGCCATCGTCACGCCTCACTGCCACGGCAAAGCGATCCGCGTCAGGATCGTTGGCACAAGCCAGCGTTGCCTGATATTTTTTTGCCTCAGCAATCACTAAATCCATTGCCCCTTTTTCTTCAGGATTAGGAAAGTTAACCGTTGGAAAATCACCATCCGCCTCACGTTGTGCTTTAACACTGTATACTGCATCAAAACCCGCCTCTTTGAGTATGGTTTCTGCAAAACCAGCGCCCACACCGTGCATCGCCGTATACGCTAAACTCACCAATGAAGGCTGGGTATGATTATTGAGCTCGGGGGCTTGATGAACGCCTATACAATAAGCGTGATAAAAATCAGCCTCTAGCATCACTAGCCCATGACTTTCCAGCCCGTTATTTTCCAGTGTGTTATCATCGAAAGCGAGCGCTTGCACAGGTATTTTGTTCTCGGCGACCTCATTAATACACTCGGCAATGCCCGCATCGTGAGGCGCGATAATTTGTGCGCCATTGGACCAGTAAACCTTATAACCATTATATTGAGGCGGATTATGACTCGCAGTTACCACAATACCTGCCGCCGCCTTTAAATGCGTCACACCAAAAGCCACTAATGGTGTCGGCGCCGTTTGATAAGTTAAGTAAACCTTAATCCCCATGGCGAGCAACACGCCTGCGGCATCCTCGGCAAACAGCTTCGAATCATGACGACCGTCATAACCAATAACCACCCCGCGGCTTTCAACATCCTCAACCTGCTGTTTAAGATACCTGCCCAGACCTGCCGAAGTTTGCTGCACCACCAAACGATTCATTCGCATCGGTCCCGCTCCCACAATCCCTCTAAGGCCTGCGGTGCCAAATGCCAATCGATTGGAAAAGCGGGCCATTAATTCCACCTCATCTCCCTTATCGATCAACCCCTGCAATTCTTGTTTCGTCTTGCCGTCAAGATCCCGTTCAAGCCATTGCTGCACATTTTGCATTAACACTGTGTTCATCAGGTTTATCCTTATCACATACAGGTTACGGTTCGCCAAGCCAACGAAAGCGATAACATGCAACAGGCTTGGATAAAAATCTCTTGAGTATAACTATACCCATGTTGCAGTAAATTGAGGTAAAATATTCATTGGAATAAATTAATCGACTTAATCTATTCTATCGCTGAAAAAGCACTCTTAAATATGAATACCATTATCAAAAAAAGTGATCTATGTCCGTTTCAAATCAAGAAATTCACATCAACATTGATGCCCAACAACAAGATGGTCTAAAGATGCTTGCCGCCGCCTCGGGACTTTCTCTACAAGCACTAAAAAAATGCATGCATAAAGGCGCCGTATGGTTAACCCGAGGAAAACAAACTCAGCGCTTAAGACGGGCTAAAAAATCATACTTAGTCGGGGATGCACTGCACCTCTATTACAATGAAAACGTGCTCAATGAAATCGTCCCCCCCGCCGAGTTGTTATTTGATGAAGGTGATTACAGCCTATGGTACAAACCTTATGGTATGCGTTGTCAAGGCTCGAAGTGGAGCGATCACACCACCATTAATCGTTTTGTTGAAAACCAAACGACTCCTAGCCGCCCTGCGTACATCGTCCATCGATTAGACCGCGCTGCCACGGGCCTTATCATTATCGCCCACAGTAAAAAAATGGCCGCTGCACTCGCCAAATTATTTGCATTACGCACACTCAAAAAGTATTACCATGTTATTGTTGAAGGTGACATCGAAAAAAGCCCGCTTTTCAGCCCGTCATTGGATGCAAGTACAGCAGAAAAACAACTCACTATTAACACCCCGGTGGACAATAAAAACGCCATTTCTCATGTTGAGCAACTCGAGTATTGTCAAGAGTCAGATCAATCACTTGTCAAAATCACCATAGAAACTGGTCGAAAACACCAAATCCGTGTCCATATGGCCAGTATCGGCCATCCTGTGATCGGCGATAGGCTCCATGGCAATGCCGACATCAATAGCATCGATCTGCAACTCACCTCCTGTTTTTTCGAGTTCATCTGCCCAATAAGCCACCAGCGCACACAATTCATGTTACCCGAAAGACTCAGGCCTAGTCTTAAATAATACCCATTCTGGCGATTAAAGTAATTTATCCTGACTTTAACCGTCAGTCATATTCAGTCACTCTCTTCATTTTCATCTAATATTATTAAAACAACTGGTGAAAATAATCGACTATGGCTATCACAACCTACCCTTGGTTACTCGCTCTCCCAAAAGTCGAACTTCATATCCATTTAGAAGGCATGTTAGAGCCGGAGCTGATGCTATCGCTAGCCAGAAAAAATGGGATCCAATTACCGTTTAATACCATCGGCCAATTATATGAAGCCTATCGATTTAACCAACTACAAGACTTTTTAGATATTTATTATCAAGGTGCTCAGGTACTTATCACCCAACAAGACTTTTATGATCTCACTTGGCATTATCTAAAAAAATGCCAGCAGCAGAATATTGTTCATGCCGAACCTTTTTTCGATCCGCAAACCCACACAGCAAGGGGAATACCTTTTGGCGATGTCATCGAAGGTATATCCGCGGCGCTCACAGATGCAAGAGAAAAGCATGGGATCACAAGTCACTTAATCATGTGCTTCCTTCGACATTTAAGTGAAATAGACGCCTTTAATACCTTAGAACAAGCCAAACCTTTTCTAGACTGTTTAACCGCAGTAGGCCTAGACAGCAGTGAAAAAGGTCATCCACCTGAAAAATTCAGCCGTGTTTTTAATCAAGCCAAAACCTTAGGCTTACTCACCGTTGCCCATGCTGGAGAAGAAGGTCCAGCTCTCAATATTTGGTCCGCAATTAATACATTAGGAGTATCACGCATCGATCATGGTGTAACTGCCATAGACGATACTAAACTCATTGACTATTTAGTTGGCACTCAACTACCGCTCACAGTGTGTCCTTTATCCAATGTGAAACTGGCCATTTTCCCTGAAATGTCCAAACACTGTATTCTCAATTTGTTAGAAAAAGGTGTATGTGTGACCGTCAACTCCGACGATCCCGCTTACTTTGGCGGCTATTTAACCGAGAACTTTTATGCCCTGAGCCAGTCTTTAAATCTAACCCAAACACAAGCTCATAAAATGCTTGTCAACGCTATTCAAGCCAGCTTTGCCAATGACAACCGAAAACAAGCGATGCTAAGCCAATTAACAAACTTCCTAAACTCAAACAAACATTCTATGATATAAATCTTTTATATCAGTAGGATTAACATAATCCAATTGCATGTTCATTTTTATTCAAGGCTGATAAGCAAGGTAATCGGTATAGCCTTTATCGGTACCACCGTACAAAGTTGCCGAATCAATCACGTTCAGAGGCCAATCATTGCGAATTCGTTCAGGCAGATCGGGATTAGCAATAAAGGGGCGACCAAAACCAAAAATGTCACCGTGACCTTGCTCTAATACTCGTCTCGCTTTCTCAACGGAGTACCTACCCGCATACATAATTCTCCCATTGAAAAGTGCACGCACCTCTTGATAGAAATCCTCCGGTAAATCGGGGGCGTGATCCCAGTCAGCTTCTGCCAGTGACAAATAAGTGATACCCGCTTCATTCAACACCTTGATCGCTTCAATGTAGGTACTGTGAGGATCCCTCTCTACCAGACCCAAATACACACGCTCTTCATCGGTACTCTCAAACAGCGGAGCAAAACGCACCCCCAAGCGATCACTGCCAACCACTTCAGACACCGCCGCAACAATCTCTTTAAGAAAACGCAGTCGATTCATCAAACTGCCACCGTATTCGTCATCACGATGATTAGTGTGTTCGGAGATAAACTGATTAACCAGATAACCGTTGGCGCAATGTAATTCGACACCATCAAAGCCAGCGTCGAGTGCATTTCTCGCCGCCTGAGCGTAGAGCTGTACCAACTCTTTCACCTCAGCAGTACTTAATGCTCGGGGCTCACTGGGTAAAGCCAATTCACCTTCGCCCGGTCCGGTTTCAATAAACACTTTAACCGTATCCGCGCGGATGGCTGAAGGGGCCACTGGCGCATCACTGTCAGGTTGAAGCGACGTGTGGGAGACACGCCCTACGTGCCAAAGCTGCGCAAAGATGATACTCCCTTTGGCGTGTACCGCCTTCGTCACCTTCTTCCAGCCTTCAATTTGCTCTTGTGAGTGCATACCCGGTGTCCATGCATAACCCTGTCACCCTGTCCACGCGGTTCTATCTGTGTCCCCTCTGTTACCATAAATCCTGCGCCAGTTCGCTGATCGTAGTAATCGGCCATCAAGTCATTGGCAATATTACCCGGTTGGCTACTGCGCGAGCGCGTCAACGGTGGCAATACGATACGGTTTTTTAAGGTATACGGCCCCAGTTGGGTTTCACTAAATAATACGGCGTTACTCATCATTGTTTCCCTTATCAAAAATTCAGTGCCTACGTTGAGAAGCCTCTAGAGGTCGGTTGAACGTCATGATAAAAAACTTAAGATACAATGAAAAACAAGTAAAAAATGTTTTAGATACCACTATAAGTGGTATTGCTAGTGTTATCTGTAATGAATTGTGAATCTCCATCCACACAGTCTATTACACTATCCACTCACACAAGGGGAAATAAGCTTCACCTCATCAAGGCTTATCCACATATTAGCCGCCTGTGATAACCGCTATCACAATAATCATTACATGGGTACATGATGTACTTAATCACTCATGGCCCCTTGTAGGTAAAAAATAATAAATCTAGCAAATACATTGTCATAAATGAATAATACTCAAAGATAAACCTGTCCTATCTTTGAGTATTAAGTACTTTTAGTGTTTGGTGCTTTGGATGTTAAGTGATCTCGAAAAACAGATGTGATCGGATCAACCATGCCACTTTAGCCGATGTATTAATCAACAATCAGGTCGAAAATGGCGTGTATTTAGTGAAGGCAGCATTAAAAACTCGGCAGCAAGCGACCGAGTTTAGAAGAGCCCAAGCTGATCTGAATTTTTCTCTTTTCGATCTAACTCGATCAACTGCTTTTGAACATACTTGCGAATAGTATCTTCATTTGCATTACCAATTGTTTCAACAAAGTAACTTTGACTCCAAAGCTTACCGCCCCAAAAGTAGCACCTTTTGATATCTGGGTAGCATTCGAAAAACTCTCGATCTTAGATGCTTTTTATCACCTGCATTATATGACTTGGTGATATTTTTGGCTCACTTATGACAACCATATAAATATGATCTTAATAAAAATCCCCGCAGCAAGCTATCTCGCCTTTGGCTCAACTTCGCTACGCGAAGCGGGGTATTTAGATACTGAAAGACTAAAACTTACGCAGCCAGCTGCGGGGAATCAGAACCACTGAGATTGAAATACTGTGGAAGAAGATCAAGTATGAATGATTATCCTGCCATGATTTTATCACTTTTGATACACTCAAAGAGAGTTTAAAAACATAATGAGCAACTATCCATCAAAATACACGATAACTTTTAATTAAGCACTTACATCAATAGTCGAATCATCAGGCTTAAAAATGGCAAACCCAAAGCTCCCCCCCACTGCTATTGCTTATCTTTTTTATTATGGGATGCCCATCGACATTACCGAGGAGAGTTTATCAATCATTGCGTGATCGAAACTCCCCTTCATACAGACGACTTTCATTATTTTTAACATATTTCGTATCAACAGTTCGGACAGTTTCTATTGATGAATAGATGAAGAGTTCATGGGTAAGTTCTGTGACAATCTGGTTTCTGACATCAAAGCAAAAGCTACCCATGAGTTGTATAGTAGAAACGGTTTTAAGCTCAATGTCCAATATCAACAAGCCTCAGCGCATCTTTATGACCTATTTATTTTCTGTCTTAATAATGTTTCAGGGGCGAGTAACCTACACCAATATAAGTCGTTACAGTCAATTGAGTCAAAAACGATACTACCGCTGGTCCAAGAAACACTTTGATTATGCCGATTTTAATACCCAGTTGCTGCTGGAGGTTTTTCCATTAGAAAGTGAACGTATTGCGGCGATTGATGCCAGTTTTATCAGTAAGTCGGGGAAACATACTCAGGGGTTGGGATACTTTATATAATGGCAGTGCGGGTGAAGCGCAGCGGGGACTTGAAATCTCGACCATCAGTATAACCGATTTAGCCTCAAATACGGCTTATGCATTGGACTCGCGACAAACCATTGATGAAGAAAATAAGACTCGGATTGATTTATATGCCGAACATCTGGTTGATTTAGTGTCAAAGTTGCATCAATTTGGCGTCCGCTATCTGAGTTGTGATACCTATTACACCAAAGTAAAGTTTGTTCAGGCTGGTGTCAATGCTGGGGTTGAACTGATTGGAAAACTGCGTATTAATGCTCGGTTGCAGTGGCTCTATGACAGTGAATATTCAGGCGTAGGTCGTCCTAAAAAATTCGATGGTAGGGTGAAGATTGATACCGATTTAGCTCGGTTTGATCCTCATGGAAAACAGGATAATAACGTTGAAGTTTACGATGCAGTGATCTATTCCTCCAGCCTGAAACGGAACATAAAACGGGTACAACTCAAGTTCAATAAAGGAAATCGTATGGGGCAAGCCCTGCTTTATTCAACCGATATCGACTTAGATGCAATGACACTGATTCATTACTATAAAGCCCGTTTTCAGATTGAATTTTTATTTCGTGATGCTAAGCAACATACAGGGCTAACCCATAGCCAGTCCCTCAGGAAAGACGCCATTAATATGCAGGTCAATGCGTCACTCACTGCCCTTAATTTGCTAAAAATAGAAGACAGGCAGACTAAAAATACCCAAGGTAAAACGGTGATTTCGATTGTGAGCTGGAAGCGAAGGAAATTCAACCAACACCTCATGGACAGACTTTTTGACGAGTTAGGATTAGACCGGAATAATGAAAAAGTCGCCACCTTATATGAGCAATTCAGTGATTACGGGGCTATCGCGCATAGAAGTGTCCAGAGTATTGTAATTAGCGAATAATAGAAACCTCTACAAAAAATATTAATATCGACCCTAGATCTCAGCAATAAGCGACACACGTTTACCTGTTAAAAACTCATAAGGACTGAGAAAGTTTAACGCCTTTCTTGGCCTCATGTTAATTAAAAATTCAGCATTGGCT
>NZ_JAKIKS010000163.1 GCF_023284005.1 Shewanella surugensis | reverse complement strand
GACGTGGTTTTCAAGGAAGATGACAGCCGGATAATGCTTGAAGGTGCCGTTGAAAATATGGCGCTATTCAGAAGATTTGTATTAAACATGTTCAAGCAATGCGATTGCGGTGCGCCAAGTCAGCGAAATAAGCTAAAAAAGGCGAGTTGGGACGATGATTACAGGGCAAAAGTTTTCTTTGGTTAATTATCCGACAAAGTATGCTCCCGCCCTGATGACTTACCCAGTGTGAGTGGAAACTCACAAATAACCTACCTTGTATAAAAAAGGCCTTGTATATAAAGGCCTTGTTTAAACGTTATGCTGTCAGTTGCATACTGCAAACAGAGCTTGTTTACAGCCCAACAAGCTCATTCAAAAGGGCGCCCGCTTCACGTCTTTCACGTTCATTGCCATCGAGCCCCACTTCTTTAAGTAATGTACGAGCACTTTCTTTATCATCGATTTCCATATAGGCGCGGGCTAAATCCAATTTAGCACTCATATTCTGTTCACTATTATCGGTGTGAGAAGCGGTATCCATCAAGTTTTCTAATTCATCAATCTCAATATTTGACTCAAAGTAAGGATCCACTCTCCCCTTGCTATCTTCTGGCTCATCATTTAATAAGCTATTAATATCAATAAAACTATTGTCTTGTTGAAATTGATCCAATTCGGCATTGAGCAAAGCCTCTTGGGCTTCATCACCTTGCTGAGAGACTGTTTTTGAACCCAATACTGTCCCTGTTGAGTCCGTTTTATTAGGCTCAAATGGCTTGCCACTATTATGCCCACCCACCACTTGAGGATCGACAATCACCACTTCATCCTCAAGCTCTGCCAATAATGCATCAATATCAGAAATCGACTCTTCCATTGCCTCTTGTTGCTCTGCATTGACTTCAGCGATCTCATCAGGCACATTGACTGACAAACCGTCTATCGCATCCAATGGTCGATCATCAGCATAAGGCGTATCCAAGCCGCCATCTACAGTAATAGGCGCAACATTATCAAATTCAGCTAACAAACTTTCCAGTTCATCATCACTATTAATATTGTTTTTATCAACATGAGGTAAGTCATCCGCTAACGCTGCCGCAATGTTATCTGCCACGCTAGACGATAGCATAAAGTCTGCATCATCAGCACTGAGGTTCTTCTCAAGCGAGTAATCATGTTCTGATGCCCCTAACGGTTCTGTCGTATCCGCTTTTGCTATAAAGACATCCTCAACCTCATCAGTATGTAATGACGTAATATTATCTGATTGTTCTTCTTGAATCTCTGCATTTTCAGGCTCATAATCACGGCCTATTGCTTCTTTTTCATCAAAAATAGTTTCTACGCTGTCATCACCTGGATGAGCAGAGCCAAAAGGAATATTATCCACTTCCTCTACAAGCGTATTGTCCATTTGTGTTTGCGTGAAAGCGTCATTTAATGCGCTCACTCGTGGCTCATCATAACTATCCGCATTGAGATTCGTCTGTGATAAATCATCGGGTGATGCCGCTTCTTGCATGGCGTGTGATTCATTTTCGGCAGTATCCATGACCCCTTCTTGCTCATCATTCAACGCTTCTGATGCATTAGCGTCATCATGTTCTTCAATCACTTCAGCCCAGAGCTCATCAATCGAAGAGTCAGCTTCGGTGGTTAACTCTAATGAATCAAGATAATCATCGGTGTGCTCATTCTGTAAGGCCTCAAAAGACGCTGCAGGCGCTCGGCCATCCAGTTGTACAGCTCTATCAGAGTCTTGGTCATCTGATTTTTCAAGTAGCTTATCCTCTTCTGTGCGCGCTTCAGTACCCTCATCAAGACCCCCTTCTGGCTCAGGATCCCTAGCCACGGCTCTAGCCGAAGTCAGATCATCATTAGGCGGTACATCCGTTTTAGTCCGGCGCCTAAACCAAGCCCATATAGCGATAATCAGTAAAAAAGCCGGTACCACAGTAAAGCCTGCTAATAACCAAGGCCTAGCCATAATGCTTTGCCAAAATGTCGGCGCCTGTACCGCTTGTGATTGGGTGCGTAAATCCATTTCGATGGCGATTAAGGTACTGACTTGCTCTTCAGCCGCCTCGAGTGTCTGTTTTTGCTTAGCATTTTGTATCAAACTTGCCTGCAATTTATCATTCAACAAACCCACCGTAACATTCAACTCTGCAATGTTTGTTTTCAGTTCTTGATTATCACTTGTGGATAACACTAACGCATCTTGTGCTTTAACGACGTCATCACTTAAACGCTTATTACGCGTTTGTGCCTCTTGTAATTGCACAGACAATAAATCGGCTTGAGTCGATTTTTCAGCCATCTTTTTGAGTGTCGCCATCGGAGCCGATTTTGAAGCAGCAGATTTAATCGTTGAGACACTTTTTTGTGTTGAAGTTTTATTATCAACAGCAGCTGTTTTAGGATATTGTGCTATCATTTTCTGATCAGGGATCACTAATACGACCCCCTTTTCTAAGCTACTGTAACTACTACCAGAAAAAGCCTGTGGATTGCTATCATACAGTGCTGCCATCACTTGATAAGTCGACAAACTCTGATCGGGCTTCACCTTTTGAGCAATACTCCATAACGTATCAAAAGATTCTGTGGGACCATATTGCTTAACCACATTATTGACTTGTCCGTTTGGACCTACAACACTCAATGGCTCCGCCGCAATGGCTGAATGAAGTGAAAATAAAGTGCTCAATAACACAGCACTGGTTGCTATCAGGGCTATAACATTTCGAGACCAAAAGCTCATCGTACCTTCCTTTGCAAACGTGTCACTATCACCTAATCGGTGGTAACTTTAGGTAATTGTATTTATTGAGATTACTATAAACCAGAAATTAAGAGTCTGCTACTTTTCAGCTTGTAAAAATGATTGTTAATAAAAAAAGCCTGCAAATTGCAGGCTTTTTCACAAAATATGAGGGAATTGCAAGCTATTTAATAATAATCTCTTATCAATACTTCAGCGATTTGCACACTGTTTAATGCCGCACCTTTACGAATGTTATCAGAAACAACCCAAAGGTTAATACCATTAGGATGTGAGATATCTTTTCTCACACGGCCCACATAAACAGGATCAGCCCCAGCACCATCGGTCACTGCAGTTGGATATTCATCATTAGACTCAAATAATTCAATACCTTCAGCCCCTCTTAAGACCGCTTTAACATCTTCAGCGTCAACGGGTTGATGAGTTTCAAGATGAATCGCTTCTGAGTGACCATAAAACACCGGCACTCTAACCGCAGTAGGATTAACTTCGATACTGGTATCACCAAATATTTTTTGTGTTTCCCACACCATTTTCATTTCTTCTTTAGTGTAACCATTATCCATAAACTTATCGATTTGCGGCAACACATTAAAGGCAATTTGTTTAGAATAAGCTTTAGGTTCAATGGGTAAACCTTGTAATAATTTGGAACATTGACCCGCGAGTTCTTCAATCGCTTCCTTACCCGACCCCGATACTGATTGATACGTCGCCACATTAATACGGGCAATTCCAAACGCATCATAAATCGGCTTTAACGCCACCAACATTTGGATTGTCGAACAATTCGGATTGGCAATGATATTACGATTACGAAAATCAGCAATCGCTTCAGGGTTCACTTCAGGGATCACTAAAGGAATATCGATGTCGTAGCGAAAATGTGAAGTGTTGTCAATAACGACACAGCCATTTTCGGCCGCAATCGGGGCCCATTTGGCAGACACATCACCACCAGCAGAAAAGAAACCAATTTGGGCTTGTGACCAGTCGAAGGTATCTACATCGAGGATCTCGACTTTCTTACCGTGAAAGTTAACCGTACCACCTGCACTTCGGCTACTCGCTACAGGGTATAAATTGGCAACCGGAAAATTGCGATCTTCAAGGATCTCAATCATTGTTTGACCCACAGCGCCTGATGCTCCTAATACAACCACGTTAAATTCTTGCGACATAATTACAGCTCGATTCCTGAAAATCCTAAATTGAACAACCAATTTACATCAAGTTGCCCGCTATTGACTAGTGTTAATGTACTTAATTCACGCCTATGCTGGTGAATTTTTCTCAGATGATCGAATCCATTCACATTAAGAAATTGATTTCTAAACATGCGATCATCATCTCGAAGATCATAAACAAAGCGTACCAACTGTAATAAGGCTTTCTCATTGGGGATTTGATGTAAATCCATTCTCGCTATCCAATGAGGTTCAAGTAAGCCTTTAAACGGTTTATCACTTGAATAACCTAACGTTTTAATTAACGCTTCATACAGCATCAAACTGCCTCTCGCCCGGCCTTCTAAGCTGTAACCCGCAATATGGGGTGTCGCCAATTCCACCAAAGGCACCAATTCAGGCAAAGGATGAGGCTCCCCTTCCCAGACATCTAACACTAACTTAAGATCGGGACGATTTATCTTAACATCAAGCAAAGCCTTATTATCAATGACATCACCTCGACAACAATTAATCAACCATGTGCCTGTGGCTAATTGCAATAATCGCGTCTTATCAAATAAATGCTGGGTCGGATAAGGGCCCGACTTAATCATAGGGACATGTAAACTGATCACATCACATGTCGTTATGACTGTCTCTAATGATACAAACTCTCGAATATCCCCCTGTTTTTGCAGCAAAGGATCATGTAACAAAACATTAACACCATAAGCCGTTAAGCATTTAGCCACTGCGGTGCCGGTATTTCCCGCGCCCACAATGCCGACTGTTTTATTTTTTAAGGGCTGTGCAAAACGCTGAGCCAATTCTAACAGGGCAATAAAAACAAACTCACCGACAGCCGTTGCATTGCATCCAGGGGCGTTGGCAAAGGGAATGCCTCGTTGAGCTAAATAATCCAGATCGATATGATCGGTGCCTATTGTCGCACTGCCCACAAATTTCAATCGGGTATTTTTTTCAAGCAATGCCGCATTCACTTTGGTCACCGATCTCACTAACAATACATCCGCTTTTTCAACGGCATCAGCTCTTAATGTGCGTCCATTGACCTTTTCAATATCCCCTATTCCACTGAATAAGGCATCCACATAAGGCATATTTTCATCGGCTATGATTTTCATTCATTTCCCATAATACTAACGTCTAGAGATTAACGAATCATGAGATTATGACAGAACGTGCCACAAGTCACTTGACGATCCCAATAAAACAGCAGTGACCGTACACCCGATAACATTGTCTAAACTCACTCAGTTAGACTCATTTGGGTATAAAAAAGGGAAGCAAACGGCTTCCCTTAGTCATTCTATGCTCACTCGCAATGATTATTTATATTTACTCATGACTAACGTTGCATTAGTGCCACCAAAACCAAAACTATTGCTCATAACGGTGTTGAGTTCAGCTTCACGATATTCGGTCACAACAGGCATACCCGTTGCTTTTTCATCTAGATTATCAATATTAATACTCGGGGCGATGAAGCTATTTTCCATCATGATGAGACTATAAATTGTCTCATGCACACCTGCTGCGCCTAACGCATGACCCGTTAATGACTTGGTTGAAGCAATGGCTGGCAAGTCATCGCCAAAGGTTTCGCGTAACGCTTCAAGCTCACGCGTATCACCAACAGGTGTTGATGTACCATGGGTGTTAATATAATCAATTGGGGTATCGACGTCAGCTAATGCCATTTGCATACAACGCACAGCACCTTCACCCGATGGCGCAACCATGTCATAGCCGTCTGATGACGCACCATAACCCACCACTTCCGCATAAATTTTAGCACCACGTGCTAAGGCATGCTCTAACTCTTCAACGACCACCATACCGCCGCCACCAGAGATCACAAAACCATCACGATCAGCATCATATGTGCGTGAAGCTCGCGTCGGATCATCATTGTACTTAGTCGATAATGCTCCCATCGCATCAAAGCCCATCGTTAATGTCCAATCAACTTCTTCAGCGCCACCCGCAAATACCATATCTTGCTTGCCCATTTGGATCAGTTCAACCGCATGGCCAATACAATGTGCGCTGGTTGCACAAGCTGAACTGATTGAATAGTTCATGCCTTTAATTTTAAAAGGGGTTGCCAAACACGCACTCGCGGTGCTGGCCATGATGCGTGGCACAATATAAGGGCCAACACGTTTAACGCCCTTGGCACGCAAAATATCTGCCGCTTCAACTTGATTAGCAGACGAAGCGCCACCCGTGCCCGCAATAATACCCACGCGAGGATCGGAATATTGCGCTTCCGTTAATCCCGCGTCGCTAATGGCTTGCTCCATGGCAATGTAAGCATAAGCAGCAGCTTTCCCCATAAAGCGCAATGCCTTACGGTCAATATAATCTTTTGGGTCTAACTTAATGTCGCCCCAAACATGGCTACGAAGCTTCATTTCTACAAACTGATCTGAGTGGGTTATACCACTGCGACCTGCTTTTAATGATTCAGTGACTTCTTGCTTGTTGTTACCGATACTAGACACGATGCCAAGTCCGGTGATCACGACTCTTTTCATTTTTAGCTATCCATTATGTACATGTAGTACCCATTTCACTGAGTCAATGGTATCCCTTTTAGCGACTTAAAGTGGTCAGCTTTCCATAAAAAGATAATAAAAGCCGCTCTCAACTCACACTTAACGCTAAATAGGCTAACATTCCACGCTCAATAAAATGTACAATTAAATGAGAAAAAAGATAATCATCTTTTCATCCAGATTATAACGGTAGCATTAAAGAGCCCAGCATGACAGTCAGTACGCTTTTTCGGTATGTTAAAACAACAAAAACAGATCATTCTGCTATTGTTTTAGGACAAATAGGCTTAAGCGATCCCAAAGAATGGTTGCAACTGCGGGCTCAACACCAAAAATTACCTTCTCATGCCTTGATCATTAAAATCTTTATCGACAGCTCAGCGTCTTTCACCTCGCTTAATAAAAATGCAGATTTCCAATCGCTGATAGAAGAAAGTCCCGCACTTATTCCACCGATGGAGCCATTGACTCAGCAAAAATTAATCAATATTAATGGAATTCAACGTCTCTGTTTCGATAATTCACGCTTTATACTCGACTTTCACATCGGCGATCTCTTCACCCAGCTTAATGCTATTGCCTTAACAGACTCGAGTTTAATCGCTCACTGGTATTGTGATGAACAACTGGATTTATCCCCAATAACCCTATCGCAACTTTGGCAAATTGCCAAGCTAAGCCAAGACCGTGCGCATTTATTCTTTTGTGCCTCACAACGAACAGATCAAGCTGAACACCATTGTGTATTACAAACGCAAACGGACTTTGAGTCGCGTGCGACTCAAGCTGGCTTTCATTGCATCAAACTTAATATGAACGATGATGTTGAAACATGTATCCGCACTCAAGTGAAAAAAAATCAACAGCAAAGTGCTATTGATAGAGAAATCAGTTTAAGTGAACGTCTTGCATTACGTCATCAGCACACACTCAAACAACAAGCTTTTCCGCTCATGAGCACAGAAGAAGGCAGCATTGCTATTATTGGTGGTGGTCTTGCCAGTGCCAACCTCACATTATCATTAGCGAGTCGTCAACGCCGCTTACATTTATTTTGCAAAGACCCTACCCTTGCGGCCCAAGCATCAGGTAACAAACAAGGCGCGCTTTATCCTCTTTTAACACCCGAAAATAATCCGCTCAGTCAATATTTTCAGCAAGCCTTTTTATTCAGTCGACATCGATTACAGTCCTTGCATCAAGAAGGCTTCAGCATCGCTCATGATTTATGTGGTGTGCTGCATACTGGACATGATATCCGTAGCATGGATCGCATTAATAAAATCCTCAACGGTCATGCTTGGGATCCCGACGTCGCGATCGCCGTCAACAAACAACAAGCCACTCACCTTGCCGGCGTTGATATCGATAAAACCGGTATTTTTTATCCTCTGGGTGGATGGATAAACCCTCAAGAATATACCCAAGCTGCTATCGATAAAGCCCTAAGCTTAACGCAGCTGGACATTCATATGAATACTCATATAGATCGATTAGCGCAAAAAAATAGCCAGTGGTACTTATACCAAGGTGGGCGCGAATATGGTCCTTTTGCCAGCGTCGTTATTGCCAATGGCCATACGTTAACCCAATTTAAGCAAACACAGGCACTGCAACTCTCCGGCTTTCGAGGCCAAATCAGTCATGTTCCCTCTAAGGGGAAGCTCAGTGATTTGAAAACCGTCCTTTGCTCCCACGGTTACTTAACGCCCCATCACAGTAACACTCATTGCGTCGGAGCCAGTTATATCAAAAATGCCCCAGATCTGGATTTTTGCCCACAAGAACAAGCCGACAACGTAGAAAAAATGCGTCATAGCTATCCCAATAAGCCTTGGGTTGAAGACATTGATGTGAGTGATAATGACGCCAGAGTCGGTGTGCGTATGGTCACTCGCGATCACGCACCCATGATGGGTCCCGCTCCAGACATTGAGCAAATATTAGCGCGCTATCAAACCCATCAACTCACCCCACAAAGCCGTCAATATTGGCAAAGCACCCCAGCACCAATACATCAAGGCTTGTATATTTTAGGCGGGTTAGGCTCCCGAGGACTGAGCTCCGGTCCTTTAGCCGCCGAAGCATTAGCCGCCATGATCTGTCATCAACCTTTGCCCATTAGCCAAGAAACCGTCGCCTTGCTCAGTCCAAATCGCATGTGGATGCGTAAATTACTCAAAGGAAAAGCACTGTAAAGTTTATCCCTAAGCCACTTGACCTTATTTTCATTTCAGCTCAATCTAGTCCCTTCAAGTGACTTCGGGATAGCAATGCCTTATATCTACCGTCAGTTCTGTCGGTTCTGTCGCAAACAGCATAGATACTTTATGATCCAAGCATCACTTTTTATGTTATCTCAATTTTTCAGGCTGACATTACCCTCAGCGATCATCATGCTTATAAACTCAGTTATCCTGAGATTGAAAAGATCTTTGCTGAGCAAAAGATCCACTTTGATCACTCAACATTAAATCGTTGGGTTATTCAATATGCTCCGCAACTTGATGCTAATTTTAAAACCCAAAAACATCAAACTCATGGTTCATGGATGAAACCTATATAAAAGTAAAAGGACAATGGATTTATTATTATCGTGCCGTTGATAAAAAGGGATATACCGTGTAGTTTCGATCGGTTGACCGTAACCGTCCGAGCAAGTACATCTTCAACCGTGTTCATCGATCCCTTATGTTAACCCCTGACTATGATATCAGGAGTTAATATGACTAAGCGTTCTCATGAAGAGTGGGT
>NZ_JAKIKS010000162.1 GCF_023284005.1 Shewanella surugensis | reverse complement strand
CTAATAACGCTTGTGCCCCTTTTTTTAATAGCTCTTCTAACGGATTGACTGGTGTCTCAATAGAAATAACATTATCATTTTTAGTCATTGCGATGTTCCTTTTGTTAATTGATCGGCCAAGATCAATTAACAGGTTACATCGCAATACTTTATCCTCATACACCAGAAACGACTATAGCTCGAAGAAACCAGCAAAATAGTCTATACTGACTAAGTATAGTAGATCGTAATAAGCTGACCTTTTTGCGAGTGAACCACCATACATTATATTGGTGAAAGTAATTATGAGCCACGATAAAACGAAGAAACATTCAGAAAAGTTTAAGCATTCATCAGTTAAGTTAGCTCTGTATGCTAATCAATCAGTATCTAAAACAGCTAAAGGGCTTGGAATAAAAAAAAATATCCTATATAGCTGGGTATCTAAATATCGTCATTTGTTTGAGGGGTCTAAGAGTAGCCAGGTCTCGCAACAATCATGTCTTTGGGATAATACTAATAAAATATACCCATCAGATAAAACGGTGCCTCAGCTTTTTGAAAAGCAAGTACAAAATACACCTGCAGCACTTAGTATTATATATAAACATCAATTTCTTACCTATGCGGAACTAAATAAAAAAGCTAATCAGCTGGCTCGTTATTTAATTGATTGTGGGGTTAAAACAAATAAAATAATTGCGGTAGTGCTGCCACCTAGCATTGAAAGAGTGATCACAATGATTGCAATACTAAAAACTGGCAATGCCTATTTACCAATTGATTTAAATAGTCCTAATAAACGTATAAAGTATATACTGTCAGATTCTAATGCCTCTATCATAATTTCAATAGTGGATGCTACTGAGAAAATATACGTTCAGAATCAATCTAGCATTATTTTTATAGATAAGGACAGTGATGCAATAAATAGTTTGGATGATGCTAATCTTGATATATATTTTTCGTCAGCACAGATGGCGTATGTAATTTATACTTCTGGTTCAACTGGAAATCCTAAAGGAACTTGCATTCCGCATTATGGAATTAATAGATTGGTTATTAATACAAACTTCATTCAGATTACAACAAAGGACTGTCTTTCCCAAATATCCAATATTGCTTTTGATGTTTCTACTTTTGAAATATGGGGTGCGTTGCTTAACGGAGCAAAACTCGTAATTATAGATGAAGAAACAACATTAAACCCTTTAAAATTAAAGCACGTTATTGATAATGATAGAATTAACATTGTGTTCTTGCCAACTCAGCTATTTAATACACTATGCATAACACAAATAAGCTGTCTATATAATTTAGATTATTTATTAGTTGCTGGTGAAGCAGCTAATTCAAAATTATTTGGAAAAATGTTGAAGGAGAAATATAAACCAAAGTTTTTGATTAATGCCTATGGTCCAACAGAGAATACAACATTTTCCACATATTATGTATGTAATAAAGTTGCGGAGAGAGCAAAATCTATTCCTATTGGAATGCCAATTTCAAATACACAATGTTATATCTTAAATAATGATTTAGAATTAGTCGATCAAGGACAAGTTGGAGATTTATTTCTAGGAGGAGATGGCCTAGCATTGGGCTATTTAAACCAGCCAGATAAAACCAAAGACAGTTTTATTGTGAACCCATTGACTGGTGATTCAAGTGACCTGATATATAAAACAGGTGATCTTGTGCGCCAATTGCCAGATGGAAACATAGATTATATTGGAAGAAAAGATAATCAAGTTAAGATAAGAGGGTTTCGTGTTGAACTAGAGGAAATAAATATTACCTTACTTGGACACAAACATATCCAACAAGCCTTGGTCTCTCTAAAAAAATATAATAATAACAAGGAGATAGTGGCTTACATTACAGTTATTGATAGCTATGACATATCAGCTACGGATTTGCAAAATTATTTGGCTGTGCATTTACCTGAATATATGATTCCGACAATTTACATTGTATTAGATAAATTTCCAATGACAGGTAATGGAAAAATTGATAATCGAAAATTACCACCTCCTAATAGGAAAAATACATTATTGCATGAACTGGACTATATACCAGCAGAGACAGAAATAGAGAAGAAAGTTGTTGCAACTTTATGTGACTTGATGGATATGCAGGCACAGCAAGTAAGTATTGATACAGATCTATTTCTAATAGGTTTTAACTCACTGCTAGCTATTCGTCTTGTAAGTATATTAAATATTAATTTCTACTCCCAGTTGGACATGAAAGATATATTTCCTAATAGAACTGTTAAGAAAATATCAGCTCTGATTGAACAATCAGTAGGAACATTTAAATATGGTAACTATCTGATTGGTTTATCTAATCTAAGCAATACACATGATACTTTCCCATTAACTAATATGCAGGGAGCTTATATATTAGGAAGATCAAAAAGTTTCGAAATTAGTAATAATTCAATAAATGAATATAAAGAACTATTGTTTGATACCTTAGACATTGATAATCTTGAAAGATCCTTAAATATTTTAATAAACCGCCATCCTGCACTTCGAACCGTCTTTAATGAGGAGTCACAACAAATTTTGCTGGTTGAGCAAGATTATCAAATTGCTAATAATGGTTTGGTGAACCTTGTACAGCTTGAAGGGATACGCAAGCGATTGGCTTGTAAGCTCTATGATATTAGTAGCTTACCATTATTTGATTTCGAGATTAGTCAACTGGATGATAACTTTATATTACACATTAATATGGATGCTTTATTGCTTGATGGGGTTAGTTATAATATTTTTATGACAGAGTTGGCAATGCTCTATAGTAGTACCGATTCAGCCGCAGTGAAGCTTCCAGCACTAGAGATAAATTTCCAAGATTATATTAAGCAATACAAAAAGATTCGATCCAGTATATTATTTAAAGAAAGTAAAAAATACTGGCTAAATAAAATAGATGCATATGATCTTGGTATTGGTTTGCCTATGATAGCTGACCCAGTGACAGTTACAAACCCAGTTTTAAAGACTTTAACAACAATTATCCCAAAAAAAACATGGGAAAATTTAAAAGATAAAGCACAACAGCATCAACTGAGTCTAACAAGTGTGATTTTATTTGCCTATGGCTTAGTATTGACATCTTGGAGTGGACAATTATCATTCTGTATTAATATGACTTTATTCAATCGCTTGCCTCTACATAAGCAGATAAATGATATACTGGGAAATTTCACTACAACAGAATTATTTAACAGCAAGAGGAGCCAAGCGCACAGTATTTTATATGCTATTACAAGTACACATCGTGAGTTATGGAATGATCTGGAGCACAATTTATTTGATGGGATTGATTGCATAAGACTGATTCGTCAAAAATTTAATTTAGCTCCAAATAAGGCTATCGCACCAGTAGTACTAACTAGCATGTTAGGAGAGGAAAACAAATATCTATCATTGTTTGGTTGTAAAAATAGTAGCTATACTGTCAGTGATACTGCTCAAATATATCTAGAAAATTATGTGTATGAAAATACAGAAGGGCTTGCTATTCAGTGGAGTTATGTGCCACAATTATTTGATAAAACTGTAATAAATAATATGCATAAGGACTACTGTTATATAATTGAATGCCTTGCAGAGACAAACTGGGAAAGTGATGTTCCGTCATTAAAATTACCCTATTCTGATATTGCCATTATCGAAAAAGCTAATAGTGCTTTCCAGACAAAAGTAGTAAATAATCTTGTGGATAGTTTTTTTAATCATGATGATGAAAATATTGCAGTAATTGATGTAAACTCAAAATATACCTATAAGAAAATAAAGCAATATAGTTATCGCATTGCTAATTATTTGTATAGTAAAAAACATGTTGAGAATATGCCTATTGCTATTTTAAGTGAAAAAGGATATCAACAAGTCATAGCCTCCATAGGAATAATGAAATCTGGAAACACCTATTTGCCACTACATCATACATGGCCAATATCCCGTATTAATACTGTACTCACAGAAGGCAATGTTAAGTATATTTTAGTATCTGATGTGCAGTATGAGAAGATCATTCAAGGAAGCAAGATAGAGCATAACTATTCATGGTTAATAATAGAATCTATTGCCAGTGACGAATCTATTACCACTGAAGAAAAAGTACTGCCTGATATCAATGCAAACTCAACTGCATATATTATATTTACATCTGGTAGCACTGGAATCCCAAAAGGGGTAGCTATCTCACATCAATCAGCTGCTAATACTATTATTGCAGTGAATAATAAGTTTAGCGTAAATATAAATGATAAAATACTTGCTTTATCGGAACTCAGCTTTGATTTATCAGTATACGATATTTTTGGGACTCTATTTGCTGGTGGGACAATTGTTTTTCCAGACCCATGCCAAGATAAGGATCCTGATTATTGGTGTAGTCTTATAAAGAAACATGGCATTACCATATGGAATAGCGTACCCCAGATGATGCAACTACTTGCTGAAGCTTATGATGGAAAATCTGACAGTTTGCGACTTATCCTAATGAGTGGTGACTGGATTCCACTTAATTTGCCTGAACAAATTAGAAAGTTTGCTCCAAATGCAGTAATAATGAGTTTAGGCGGAGCAACCGAAGGTAGCATTTGGTCTATATGGCATGAAATTAAAGAAGCGGACGTATCGCAACCGTATATTCCATACGGTATTGCAATGCCAAATCAAAAGATTCATATTTTAGATGAAACTGGAGAATATTGCAGGGTAAATGTTTTAGGAGAAATTCATATTGGTGGAGATGGAGTCGCTTTAGAGTATTGGAATAATGCAGAAGAAACCAAGAATAGTTTTATTAATCACCATAAGCTAGGCAGGCTGTATAAAACTGGTGATATTGGAAAGTGGAGTGAGAGAGGCTATGTTAAATTTGAAGGTAGAAAGGATAACCAAATAAAACTTAATGGATATCGAATTGAATTAAATGAGATAACATTCACACTTAATAAATTAGAAAACATTGATAACTCTATAGCCATGATACAAAATAATAATATTATTGCTTATATTGTTTCTGATAAGCTTGAAAACAAAAATTCAATATATTTATATCTCGAAAAATATTTAAAGAAACACTTGCCTGAATATATGCTACCAAAGCATTATATGGTGTTATCAGAATTACCATTAACACAACAAGGGAAAATAGATTTTAATGCCTTGCCAAAAATTAAAATATGTGTAAATAGTCACTCAGTACCAAAAGGTGATACAGAGCATATGCTCTCAAAAATTTATGTAGAAGTTCTGGAGCTAGATACATATGATTTTGATGTTACACAAAGCTTTTTCAATCTTGGTGGCAACTCAATGTCAGTCCTCAGATTAAAGAATAAGCTTAATAAAATTGGTCTTTTTAAGAAATTAACAATTCCTGATCTTTTTACATATGATTCTATTGCAAAATTAAGTAACTGGAATCATGGGGGGCAAAATAAAAAGTTAAATTCTACAGTACATAATAATTGCCCTAACAGTTTAGAAACTAATAATCATGAAATTGCTATCATTGGTATGTCAGGGGCTTTCTCTGGGGCTAGTGATATACAAGATTTGTGGGAAATGATTAGCAATCAGAGAGAAGGTATCTCAGAGAATATGGAAATAACAGGCCCAAAATCTAAAAACTTCATACCTTTTGTTGGACATATAGATGATATATCCTTATTTGACCCTAATTTTTGGGGTCTATCGGTTAATGAAGCAAAATTGCTTGACCCTCAAATACGTAAGTTTCTTGAACATAGTTGGTTAGTGTTAGAAAAATCTGGATATATAAAGCAAAGGGAGTCGCTAAAAATAGGAGTGTTTGCAGGTAGTGGGGATACATCTTATTTTTATAAAAATGTATTAGATGGTGAAGAATCAGAATATATTAATTTTTTGGCAGCTTCTACATCGAATGGAAAAGATGCTCTTACCATGAAAGTGGCCTTCCTGCTGGGGTTAACTGGTCCAGCTATATCTATTAATACTACTTGCTCGACCAGCTTAGTAACTGTGATAGATGCATGTCAAAAGATAAACCTAGGTATGTGTGATATAGCAATCGCAGGTGGTGTATCTTTAGCGATGCCAGAACAAACTGGATATTTTTATGAAGAGGGTATGATTTTTTCTAAAGATGGACATTGCAGAACCTTTGATAAAAAAGCATCTGGAACTGTTCGAGGATCAGGTGTTGGAGTTATTTTATTGAAACATTTAGAGAATGCTAAAAGAGATAATGACAATATTTTAGGAGTGATTAAAGGTTATGCAATAAATAATGATGGTAGTAGAAAAACTAGCTACTTAGCACCATCTGTTGCAGGACAACGAGAATGTATAGTTACTGCCCAAAGAATGGCGAAGGTTAGCTCAAATGAAGTTGATTATGTAGAGTGTCATGGCACTGCTACTAACATAGGTGATGCAATTGAACTACAGGCATTGCAAGAAGCTTTTGTACAAAACAATAAACAACAACCCTTAGATAGTACTAAGACATCTGTAATAGATAACAAATGTACCTTAGGCTCTATTAAAGCTAATATTGGACATGTAGATTCGGCAGCTGGTGTGGCAAGTATTATAAAAATATGCTCCATGTTCAAGCATGGTATAGTTACTGGACAAGCAAACTTTGAAGAGCCTAATCCAGAACTAAATTTGGACTCTACAAATTTTGAGATTAATCCAGAAAATAAACCATGGGCTACAACAAGAGAACATAGATTAGCAGGAGTTAGTGCCTTCGGATTTGGTGGAACAAATGCACATATTATTATAAGTGACTATACAAGCAACACGGAGAATATAAAAAATCTAAATTCCTATGCTCATGATAAGGAAGATAAGGAATTTATTTTTCCTTTATCTGCTAAAACAATAACCTCATTGCATAACTATAAAGACGCACTGCTTAAGTATCTATATAAAAATGAAATTAATCAAGATAAATTAGCAAACATTTCTTATACCTTACAACAACGGAAGGATCACTTCGCATACCGTATGGCATTATATGCAAATAGTTATAAAGATTTAATGAATAATCTAAAAGAAAATAAGCCTATCATTAAAACAAATGTTAAACAAAATAAGAAAATAATATTTGTATTTCCTGGTCAAGGAATACAATATCAGAATATGGCATATGACCTTTACTGTAATGAACCAACCTTTAAAGAAACTGTGGATCATTGTATCAATATTGCTAGTGAAATTATAGATCAAGATTTTGGGAAAATTATATATCCACATATTTTTGCTAGTGAACATAAGTTTGATATAAATGAAACTATATGGACGCAACCAGCTTTATTTATTATTGAATACGCTTTGGCAAGATATTTGGAAGAGATGGGCATATATGCTGACTTCTATATTGGGCATAGTATAGGTGAATTTGTTGCAGCTACCTTAGCAGGAGTATTCAAGCTTGAAGACGCTATCAAAGTAGTTATAGCAAGGGGGGAATGTATGCAAGAAATGTCAAGAGGTTCAATGTTGTTAATGCAAAAGAGTCACAGAGAGTTAGCAGAAGTAGCAAATATATTTAATTGTGATATTGCCAGCATTAATTCTCCAAATGATACTGTGTTATCTGGTACAGAGAGCGATATAAAGGCATTATATGTATGGAGCAATAAAAATAATATCTCTGCCACTATTCTTGCTACTTCACATGCTTATCACTCCAGAATGATGGAAAAAGCCAGTATAAAATTATATACTGCTCTGAAAGATGTTGAATTTGCTAAACCTGAAAAACCGTTCATATCAAATCTAACTGGAGAATGGTCTGATAGACGTACTCTTACACCACAATACTGGTGTGACCAATTAAAACATAAAGTTGAACTTAGCAAAGGTATTAGAAATTGCTTAAATCATAAAGGAATATCTATTTTCATAGAATGTGGCCCAGGAAGAGGGTTGGGGTATTTTATTACGAAATGTGGAAATATTTATAATAAAGAAGTTCAGACAATCCAGCTAATCCCTTCTAAAAAAGAAATAGAAGAGAAAGGTTACAAGGATATTAATATTAAAGAGAATATCATCTCTAAGTTATGGTCTTTTGGTTTGTTAAATAATTTTAAAAATATCAAGTTTACAAAAACAGTATGCGTAACTGATTTGCCAACCTATCAGTTTGATAGTCAACCATATTGGATAATGGCAGATAAAACTAACAACACAATATACCCTGTTACCGTAGAAAAAGAATTAACGACTTTTATTAATAAGAAGAAGATTATTATAATTGAGAAAAATTACACAGATGTAGACTATAAAATAGCACAATTATTAAACAATCTACTTGGAATTAAAGAAATAAGCCTCAATGATGAGTTCTATAATATAGGAGGCAGCTCAATCTTTGCCGTAGAATTGACAACAAAAATAAATAAAACTTTTAATTCCTCTATATCTGTTGCTGATATTATAAGAGAAAAAACTATCGCAGGGATATCACGATTATTAGCACTTTCAAACAACGGCATAAATATCATCAATCAATTCCAGAGGAAACTAAATAAAAAATTGGATAATATGATTTTTATACATCCAGCTCATGCTGGAGAGGAAGTATATCAGAGGATTGCAAATGAACTGCAAAATAAATATAATTGTATAGGAATTGGTAATTATAATATACAATCATCACAGAAAATATTTTCTCTTAGCAAACTGGCTCTACTTTATATAAAGGAATATGAAGAAATATACAATTTTGATGAAAATATTTATTTATTTGGATGGTCTCAGGGAGGGAAAATTGCTTTGGAGATGGCATATATTCTTGAAAACAGAGGATATGATAATATAAACATTATTTTGCTAGATTCTTGCTTACCTGATTCCGTATTACTTACTTTGTTTAAGGAAGAATACAATGCTGAGGTAAAAGAAAACTTTAGAAAAGAATTGGCAGAACTATATGATGAAGAGTATGTTAAAAAGGTAATAAGTGCTTGGGACTCGGAGGCAGAGATTGCTAATTGTTATTTATCAGGAATATTAATTAAAACAAATGTGATACTATTTAAAGCAAACCAGATTGACGGAAAAACACCAATTAAGCTAAATAAATATTTATTAACACTGGATAATAGTAATATAGAAACACAAGTCAAAAATATTAAAACAATTGACGTAGACTGCCATCACTTTAATATCCTTGAACATAGCACTGTGAGAGAGTGGTTCCGATGATATATCTTGGCTCCGTTGCAAAGTTTAGCGGGAGTCTGATTTTTCTGTTAATTCATCGCCTAGAAAGTAAATTGGCTCTCAATTAGGCGCACTTCGGCTAAGGAGCCACAACGTAAGTATTCACCAGAGGGTGATTGACTAAGCTGGCATGAGCCCAAATACGTCTGGGTAGTCCTTTTTATCAACCACGGCCGCAATGATAGTGCTGATCACTCTTATCGGGGATAACTGTCGCTTCTTGCACGTTTCAACGACAGAGAGCAGCCGAGAGCGAA
>NZ_JAKIKS010000161.1 GCF_023284005.1 Shewanella surugensis | reverse complement strand
CCAATGCTGAATTTTTAATTAACATGAGGCCAAGAAAGGCGTTAAACTTTCTCAGTCCTTATGAGTTTTTAACAGGTAAACGTGTGTCGCTTATTGCTGAGATCTAGGATGGAACGATTTCAGCCTTCGACAATATTAACGCCCATACTGGCCTAAAAATCATGGGTAATTCTAAATATAGTTACATTTATGGTTCTGATACGGCTATTGTTGTAGGAAATAATAATCGATATGAACTGGGTATAACGACAGCCATCAATATTGGTCTCAAATTTGATTTGGCTATTTTAAATAAAACAACAATTGATTTATCGGCTTGGGACTATAAACTAGAGCATACCTTTTTTGGCGCACATAGCACCAAAGCAACCACCATAAAGAATGATATCATTTTACAAAAAGCAAAACTTGCTGCTGAATAAATAGCATTTCTACAAAGTAGTTTATTGGCTAGCACTTCCAAACTCAACCTAGTCACAAATGCTGTAACCAATGTCACTAATGACGTTAAGCTGATTGCCAATGATGTTCGCTCAAAAGTCTTAACAGTCCCCCAGACAAAAGCCGATATTCAACAGAAAGCGATAGAGATTAATGCTGTAACAGCAAGGCTAGATAATGCTGAAGCTGAAGCTAAAATTAATGTTGTATTAGCCGATCATGAAGCATCTCTCGAGTCAGCAGGGGTTAATATTATCGATGCGGGTATTACAATGTTCGGCTAAGGTTATAGGATATTTATCACCCCGAGTTCAGGTTAATTAACACTTGAGCATGAAAATCAGTTGTTTAATATCTCTATCACATACGAGAATCAAACCGTGAAAAACTTACTCATAACAAAACCTGTAACAATAAAACTGAGACAAGCTGATGAGAGTACTAACAGTGCCGTTTGTAAGTTTGGTTTCTTATCAGACAGTGCAATAAAGGCAATATAGACAGGCGCGAGTCCAAATAAATAACGAGGCATGGCTGTGATCCCCGTTAAAAGAGGAATAAAAGTGCAAATAAAGACAAAAACAGCTTCAGCCCAAAGCCTTCTATAAACTAAATAGAGATTAATCAACCATCCAAAGGTAACCATACCAACTAGGTACAAGCCCTTCCCACCATCAGATAAACCTTTTGCCAACCAATGGACCGGTGAATCAATATGACGCGTCCAAGCTATTTGGATATGAGTAAAGGCAAAACCATCACCCACCAAAAAATAGAGATAAAGCATATAGCTAAACAAAATGAAAGGAATAATCCACAACGCAGCGATGACCTCAAGGCCTTTATTGGTTTTAAAAAAAGACCGTAATCCGTAATGCCTAACGGCAATGATTAACACAGGGAAAACACTCATAACCCCTAAATTTCGAGTACCCGCAAGTAATAACCCAAATACGGCAACGTATAGCCACTGCTGCCGATAACTCAATAAAAACACCGCTAATGTCAGCGCCAAGAAGAGCGATTCAGTGTAACCACTCACAAAATAGACAGAATAAGGAGAGAAGGCTAATAACCATAAAGGAAAATAACCTTTTTTAGCAAACCCCATTTGGCGAGAAAGCATTAATATTAAGGTCAACGCCATGAAAAAAGAGACGTTACTGATAAGATAAAGAGACAATATCGGTGAGTTAAAAAATATATTCACCCCTTTCGCAAGCAAGGGATAAACTGGCATAAAAGCCCAGTTTGCAGCATTGTGGTCAGATAACCATTGGGGAGCTAAATCATAACCAAACTGCATTATCCGCTGATACCAAACACAATCAAATCGACAAAAGGCCGCTAGAACAGTGTTATCTCCGCCATAGATCCTACTGGCCACCAATCCAATAAAATAGATAAACAATCGACTTAATAAAAAAACGAATATAATCATTTTCCAATCAGCTTTGGATAACCGTACTCCCTTAGGAGTACTCACTTCATCTATCATCTAAACACCCATAACTTTGATAAGAAATAAGTCAAAATAGGGACTGAAAGTGTCGAAAGCAATATGGCATTCCAACCCGTAAGAAACCCTGCATTAATAATATAAAATAACAATATGTTATTAACGACAAAGCCTAAAAGAGAGACGCCTAAAAACTTCATCATTGAACCATTAACTTGAAAAGTAAAATGTTTATGCCCCCAGAAAGAAACAAAAAAAGCAATGGAAAAAGCAATGGCGTTAACCCCGAACTCAGGAAAGTTTGCTTGATAAAAAAAAACTAAACGTGAAACAGACAAGTGCACTATGGTTGCCAAAACACCCACAAGTGCAAAACGATTGAGTTGCCAAAAATGGGAGGCTGCCGTTTTCATTGCACTATTCATTGGGTGTATCTTGACGCTGATATTGCCCCGTCACTTTATCAATTAAATAAATAGGCCTTTGTTTTATTTCAGTGAAAATCCTGCCTATGTACTCCCCTATGACGCCTAAAGAAATGAGTTGTACGCCCCCTAAAAACAAAATGACAGACATAATAGAAGCATAACCGGGCACCTTAATACCTAGAAATAAAGTATCAATTAAAATATGAGAGGCATAAAGAAAAGCAAAAAAAGAAATACCAAATCCAATATAACTCCATACTCGTAATGGCCAACTCGTAAAACTCAAAATACCATCTAATGCAAAATTCCATAAACTCCAATAATTAAACTTAGTACAGCCTAAATTTCGCTCAGGCCGTTCAAATGGAACCCCTATCGCACGAAAAGCAGTCCAGGCAAACATGCCTTTCATAAAACGGTTTCTTTCTGGCATTTGATTGAGTGCATCAATAACCTTACGATTAATTAATCTAAAATCTCCCGTGTTTTCCGGTAACTTAGTCCTATGTGATAACATATTAAACAATTTATAAAAACCACCCGCAGTACAGCGCTTCATTACCGTATCAGCACTTCTATCAACCCGAACCCCATAAACAGTATCGTACTCTCCTGTACGCCACAGACGGAAAAATTCTAAGATAATAGCAGGGGGATCTTGTAAATCGACATCCATAATGACAACGGCATCTCCTCTTGCATGTTTCAAACCCGCCGTCATTGCCGCTTCTTTGCCAAAGTTTCGAGCTAAATCAATTAAACTAATATTGTCATTTACCACTATTTCAGCGCTGATCATATTAACGGTATTATCAGTACTGCCATCATTTACAAAAAGGATATCTAGATGTTGATATATTGATGCCAGCTCAACTTTTATCGCTTCAATAAATACCGAAATATTCTCTTGTTCATTATAGACAGGAACAACAATTGTTAAATTACAACTACTCATTATTTCGGATCCTTAACGGTTAGACTATTAAGTGAAACTGACGAGGATGCACTAATCATTAATGTATTCACGGCATCAGGATTATCATTAATTAATTTCTTAGGTATGTGTATAGTGACAGGTTTAACGTTATCGACTACCAATAACTTTTCAAAGCGCTCTCCTGCAATAGAGAAAACTAACTTTATATTTTTATTCGTTGGAAAAAAGTAAAAACTAAACGTTGTTATATTATTTACCTCCCTTAAATTAAATAACAATTTCCCTTTATCTAACAGTAATGCCCGTCCTGATTTAACCGACTTTTTACTCCAACCATCACGGCTAAAGTAAGGCTTTAATTCTTTAGTTGAAAGTGTTACATCCATAGGCATAAGTAAATCAGGCACATCTTGAACATAAAACATGGTACTATTTTTAATGTAATACTCCAAATAAGATACTGATACTTCAGGTGTTAATGACAAGGACAACACGTAAGAGTAGAATAAAGAAAGTATCCCTACGCTGAAAATGAGCACTTTACCTTTTTTCATAAGAAACCCATCAATCCTGAATAATGCTATTCAACTAATAAAAAGAGTCACTCGAGTTTAATTTAACGCCAATTTATTCAAATATATATTACGGAAAACATATCATATCAAGAGTTCAATATAATTCAGCACAATAAAAATTAATAAAAGGTAACTTATTGATTTTTAATTTTACCCACGGATAAATTAAAAAACAATCAAACTGAATGCAAACACAAAAATCAATATATGAACAAAAAAAGAACAAAAAAGGAACAATGAATCAAGTTGTAACAACTACGAATAAAGAGTTAAAGAGTTAAAGAGTTAAAGAGTTAAAGAGTTAAAGAGCATCAAAATCAGATATCTCATCCCCCTTAAACAAAACAATAAGACATACACAAAAAACATTAACTAATGTTAATGTTAACAGAAAAATGTTGCTTAAATCATCATACCTGTTATTAATGGTGTAGATGATAATGAATTATATCCACCTGATAGTATTACTATAAAACTAACAATACTTAAACACTCTAGATAACAAAAAGGTTCTTCCGAAGATTAAAACAAAGAACTTAAAACGAATAAATAGGTGAGTCTATGGCCGAAACAACTCTGGATACAACCACTAGTACAACCACTAGTACAACCACTAGTACAACGACTGACACGACAACAAACTCAAGCAATGATATTAATATCAATGACCCTTCAGGAAAAGTAAACAGCTCTAAGAGTCTCAATTGGTTTACTGGCTATAAGCTTGTCGCCACAAGTTCGTTCTCATTTACATTAGGCTCATCGATTTCGACAACCTTAGGCGCTTATACCAATATGAAAATGGCGGGTGCTGTTGGCGTAACCATTGGCGCAAAATTCGATCTCACCATTGCCAGTAAAAACTCTGTTGATTTACTCCTTAATAAGTATGCCGTCAGTAAAGTCGCTTTAGGAGAAAGTAGCACCAAAGCGACTACCATTAAAAATGACATAACAGCGCAAAAAGTAAAACTCGCGGCTGAAGAAATGGCGGTTCTACAAAGTAGCTTATTGGCGAGTACATCTAAACTCAACTTAGTCACTAATGCCGTAACCAGTGTCACTAATGACGTCCGTCTCATTGCCAATGATGTTCGTTCAACAGCCTTAAGAGTAACTCAAACAGAAGTCGATATTCAACAGAAAACCACAGACATGAATCAAGTCACAACAAGACTCGATAATGCCGAAGCTAAAATTGACACAACTGGAGTGGTATTAGCCGATCATGAAGCTTCACTCGCATCCGCAGATATTAATATCATCGATGCAGGTATGACAATGCTGGCATAATAATCTCAAACCAGTTGCCCCCTTCAACTGGTTTGGATATATCACATAAAAACTACTTTTCTTATTTTTGATTCATTATCATTATCCGTTAATTCAAAGCATCCCCATATTTTACCTTTCAGAATACGATGATAACAAAAGTTGTTTATACGTATTTATTTATTATAATTTTTTTGTCTTTTCATTAAATGTACACTACCTTGAAGATATAATAATTTTAAGGGATTAGAATATACTCAGATGAATAAAAAAAAACCATCAATGCTCACCTCACCCCCTCAAACTTTACTATTACTTTGGTTTACCTTTATTAGTACTTTCGCCTATGCTGAAGATACAAAGTTTGCCGTTTTCTCAATGAATCCTGATTTACCTAAAATAAGTAATAGTAAAGTCAGGATGATTTATAAAGGAAAAACGGACAAACTCAATAATAAGAAAATAGAATTAGCTGATTGGGAAAATAATTCCCGTTATAAAGAAGAATTCTATAAAATATTACTCGGAAAAACCGTATCCCAAGTGAATGGCTATTGGGCGAGTCTTGCATTTTCTGGCAAAGCCTCTTTACCTCATATAATAGATGGCGACAATGTCGATGAATTAGTGAGTTGGCTAAAAGAAAATACGCACGGGATCGGCTATGCACCAAGTCCTCTGGTTCCAGAAGATGCAAATATATTGATTACTATAGAAAAAGGACAGTAACGGATGAACTTTCCTAAACACATAATCTCTTCTATCATCGCCTTGACTCTGACATCAACGCCAGCACTGGCCGCCATTGAAATTACCCCCGATTTCAATTTAAGTGGCTTTGGTTCGACCTCAATAGCAAAATCAGATAACAAAACGCCATTATATCTCAATCGAGAAATAACCGATGACACTTGCTATGACTGCGATACCATTTTTGGCATTCAGCTCGATTATGACATCACAGATGACTTAGCCGCGTCACTACAATGGGTTAAACGCCCTCAAGATGAATGGAGTGATCCCGAAGTTGAATGGGCTTATTTATCTTATGATATTAGTGATTTAACCGTAAGAGGCGGCCGATTAAGACTGCCGCTGTTTTTAGCCTCTCAATACTATTATGTATCTCAGGCTTATTACTGGAGTCGACCGCCACAAGAAGTGTATGACAGTATCGCTGGTATTACCTTTTACGATGGCGGCGATATCACTTGGAAGCGCGATCTATCTGATGAACTCAGCCTCAGTGTTAACCCTTTTTATGGCAGTAATCGCACTTACTCTATCGAAATTACCGACATCAAAGTTGATATCGAAACCGATTTACTCATCGGCCTAGCCATGGATTTATCCGGGTATGATTATCGATTCCACTATGCTTATATGCGCTCAAAATATAACGTTAATGGGGGCGATACCACCACCACACTCAACCTACATTCCTTCGGCTATGAGCTGTCATGGAAGCAATTTCAATTTATGTCTGAGGTCGAAACCGATAGTACCCAAACCAATTGGTATGTGAGCACCGCCTATAATATAAATGATTTCACCACGTATGTGACTTATGCTGAAGGGCATCAAGCCATCCCAAGCCAGAGTATTACCCCCGGTGTACGTTACGATATTACTCCCACAATATCGGTGAACTTAGAATATCAATATGAAAATATCACCTCGAATGAGCCCTTTTCTCAAGGCTTATTTGTTCTCCCGCCAGAGCTGTATTCAGAGAAAAAAGATGCCAACCTCGTGACCTTTATGGTGAATTTTATCTTCTAACTGATTTTATAATTTATCTACACACTGACCTTCTCACTTATCAATAATAAAATGAGAAGCAATAACAAAAAACTCAGTAGCTACACTATAAAGTGGCTACTGAGTTTTTAATCTCACACGCTATTAAAGAATATTTACGAAGAACGATTAACAATATTCGCACTTATCGTCTCAACGGCCTCAATGATGTTGATATGATGCTTATCTTTTATCGGTACTATCTTAAGCGGATTATCCATCACAGTTTGAATGTTGTTGTCGGCTAATTGATTGATTAATTCATCAAATTCAATTTGAGCCTCATGATCTTTCTCATTGCACATCATCTCTTCGGCCTTAAAAAGTGTCACTCTAGAATGGTTAAGTGAGCCGCTTAGCCTTTCTTGATGTATATCGTTTTCAAAAGGCGCGGCTTCTAGTACCCGCTCTAAATATTCCTTCGTTACATCTCTACCCATCGCCATTTGTACCGGATCCGAATGAATATCCTCATCCAACTTATCTAAAACCGCTCTCGTTGCATCATTATGAATAACCGTATCCAATAAATAGACCTGCACATCGGTATAACCGCGTAATTCCAATTGGTAAGCCATCTCGAGTGCAATATTCCCCCCCAATGACCAGCCCAAAATATTGATCGGCCGATGATGCAGCTTAGCTTCAATAATCAAATCAAGATACATTAGTGCGATAATTTTCAATGAACCAATTTTAGTGTCTGACATTAGATTGTGATTATCGATCCCAATACAATTAAATCGCGGTGCCAATGCTAATCCCAAATAATGATACACCTCAGCGCCTGCTGTCCCAGGGTGGATCATTATCAGCTGTTCTTTCGCTTGAGAAGCGGGTGTTAAAGTATAAAGTAACGATGCAGCTTGCTTTCTTTGTCCACTAAACGCACACAAACTCGAAATCTTCGGGTAAGAAAATAACGTCACTAAGCTCACATCAAAACTTGCCCTCATACTCATCTCAGTGACTAAGCTAATTGCTTTAATCGAATCACCGCCAATATGAAAAAAATCATCCCAAATACCCACTTTTTCCAGCCCGAGAACTGCTTGCCAAATTTGACACAGCTGTTGCTCAATATCATTTCTAGGCGGCGAGTAATTGGTTACATCAATCAACATCGGATCGGGTAGGGCTCTTTTATCCAATTTACCGTTAAGAGTTAACGGCACGGCCTCAATCACTGTGACACTTGTCGGGATCATATACTCAGGTAAACTCGCCGCTAAGCCTTGCTTGATCCCTTCAATATCTAATGTTAATTCGGTTTCTGCGAGGTGACGCGATAATGACCGTCGATCATTGTTAAAATAAATCGAATCAATAGAAAAATCGGGCACAATATAAGCGGCAAGGAAATGATGCTGCATCGACTTATAATCAAGTACTACGGCTTGCTTTATGCCGCCTAACCTTTCTAATGCCGTTTTTATTTCACCTAATTCGATACGATGACCACGGATTTTAACTTGTTCATCGTTACGGCCTAAATACTCTAAATCGCCATCCGATAAATACCTGACTAAATCGCCGGTTTTATACAGGCGGGTACCACCATTAGCAATATCTTTTTCACTGGAAAAGGGATTGTCGATGAAGCGTTCAATCGTTAACTCGGGGCGGTTTAGATAACCACGGGCAAGGCCCACCCCACCAATATACAATTCACCGGAGCTGCCTATGGGGACCAGTCTGGTCATTGCATCGAAGACAAATAACCGTGTATTGGCATAGGGTTTGCCTATTCCTTCATCCTTATCAACATCATACCTTGAAAAAAGTGCTCCCACTGTCGTTTCCGTCGGCCCAAATTCATCTATAACATCGCATGCTATGTGAGTTAGCTGAGTGGCATGATGGGGTTGTAATTTTTCTCCACCTAAGATGAGTTGTTCAACTTTTGCAGAAGACCCCGATAACAGTGTAGTCGCCATGCTTGGCGTCATTTTAATGGTATTGATTTTATGTATATTCAAATGTTTTTCATAGGCTTGGATATCAAGTGTATTTTCAGGGTAAATGTAAATTGAACCTCCGTTCAGAACTGGACATAAAGACGTAGTAACGGATAAGTCGAAGCAATAATTGGTAGAGAAATCTGTCTTTCCTAATGATGATGGTAATTTTTCAATAAGTGAACAGAGATAATTGATAACACAAGTATGCTCAATCATCACCCCTTTCGGCTGCCCCGTTGTCCCTGAGGTATAAATCACATAGGCTAAATCTGAGGACCGATTAATTGAGAAAAGGTTATCGGATGGATATGCTGCTAAGCTATTCTCATTCACACTATCATTATTCGTCCTTTCGCCATTTACAGGAATGACAGTACAATCTAGCTCACTGGCTCTGAGCCATTCGCTCAACTGCGCTTCATAATGTGCTTGAGTGATAATAAAGGGCGCAGCGGTGTCTTCTAGCATAAAAGTGGTGCGCGCCTGCGGATATTCAGGTGCGATTGGCACATAAGCGCCGCCCGCCTTTAGCACCGCGAGAATACTAATCACCATCTCCAAACTGCGGTCCAAGTACAGCGCAATTAAGGTGTCGGGTTTTAGTGAGGTTTGATGCAACTCTTGATACTGGCTACGAATATGATGAGCCAGCTGATTGGCGCGTTGATTCAGTTCATCATAAGTTAGCTCTGAGCCTTCAAATACCAGTGCAATATTA
>NZ_JAKIKS010000160.1 GCF_023284005.1 Shewanella surugensis | reverse complement strand
GCCAATGCTGAATTTTTAATTAACATGAGGCCAAGAAAGGCGTTAAACTTTCTCAGTCCTTATGAGTTTTTAACAGGTAAACGTGTGTCGCTTATTGCTGAGATCTAGGGATTAACTATCGTTTGAGACGATAAAATTCAGCTGCTAATATGAGATTGAGCAACGACGGCCAAATTTGAAATATCCTGCCATTGCTTAATGACTTCGGATTTATATCTCACCACCGCAGTGATTAAACTCATAAACAGCGCTGAAAATGCCACTATCACCTCAGGTTGTTTGTACCACTTAACTACTCACACCTTTTCACTATTCCTTTATTCTGTGTCTGTCCTTAATGAATGAACTCAATCATTCACTTTGCAGTACTGGATAGATAAAAATGAGGCCGTTTTATAGCTTATCCATCACTTCAGTCACCTCACCTGCAGTCCCTAGACTATTGCTCATGTTCGGAAAAGCCGCAGGATCAGTTATGCCCTGCTCGTTAGTTAAATCTCGCGTATTCTTTTGCACCGTAATGATGGCAAATAAGCTAACAATAAAGGCCATACCATAAAACCCCTTTTCACTTAACGCGAATTGAGCATTAAACAACCCCACGACCAATAAAGCGATGGCCGCGGAAAAAGCAAACCAACACATGCCTAAAAAAACAGAAGTCACAGGGATCCCTTCTTCCCTATCTCGCACCGTTTTTTGCAACGTCACCGCTGAGAACATCGCCAATAAAAAAATAGCGAAATAATACCCCTTTTCATTTAACGCTATCGTCGCATTCCAAAGGCCCATTAAATAGCCAATAACCCCGATGGCCAAAGTAACCCAAGTCGCGGCAATATACGCTTTTGTCGGTTGATTTAAATGATGATTGTAACTTAAGTGTGAAGTCATCTTGACATTTTCCTGTTGCGTTAAACTTAGCCCTTTACGTGTCACTTTAAAGACATACCGAATGGCTGTGAAATAAATACTCTGGATCAATAGCATGCACTGTCCTTTTGCTAATCTGTCCGTTGCAATTCATTTAAAAGGATAAAGTAAACTCTAGCCTTAACACAATGAATCACAAAGTAATTAACTAGAATATAACAATATAAGCACGACGGTGCAAATATAAGAGCACAGTACGGTTCCAAGCAAAGTAATCACTATTCATTTCACGTTAAATGTCAAAACAAGATGATCAATCAGTGCTCGAATGCGTGCCGTTAAATGTCGATTAGAAGGATAAATGGCATAAAGACTCAGTTCGGTGACTTCCATCTCTTCAAATAACAGTTCAAGCGATCCATCTTTAATAAACGGTTCGGCGGCATAATAAGGACATCGAGCAATGCCTAAACCTTCAGCAGCCATATGAGCAATGGCGCGCGGAGAATCAGCATGAAATGAGCCACTGACACGTATTCTTTCAATCACCTTATCGATACAAAACGCCCAATGATTGGGATCGGCTGCCGATGTAGGAATGAGACAGTTATGAGTCGTCAATGAATCGGGTTGCAGTGGTCTGCCTCTTTGCGCTAAATAATCTGACGAGGCACACACGACAATACGCATGCTCAGCAATTTGCGGGCAATCAGTGTCGAGTCTTTGAGTTGCCCGAAACGGATCGCAAGATCATAGCCCTCTTCTACAATAGCAACATATTGATCTGATAGATGAAGATCGATAGTAATGTTAGGATGAGCCTCTTGAAATGGACCAATGGCCTTCACAAGCTGACGACTTCCAAATCCCGTTGGCGCGCTGATACGAATAGTGCCAGCTAACTCTGACTGCCGCTCTTGTACTAAACCCTCCAGCTCATAAAATTGTTCTAAAAGAGGCGTACATCGTTCCAAATAAGCACGACCTATATCGGTCAAAGTGACGCTACGGGTAGTACGATTAAATAACTGAGCACCTAAATATGTTTCCAATTGCCTGACATATTTGCTGGCAAGATTAGTGCTTATTGCCAATCGTTTCGCACCCGCAGTAAAAGAGTTTTCGCTACTCACAGCCACAAAGGCACGCATTCCCTCTATTTTGTCCATAATACTGTCCTTCTGATCCAATAGATCATTATTATACATATTTTGAATACAATGTTTATCCAAACAACATCATTGTATTCATTGTGAACAAGAAATAGGATCAACACTCAAATAAAAAATGACTTTCACCCCCCAACTTAAAAGGAAGGAATCAATCATGTCAAACTCAATTCGTATTCACAGTTTTCCACTTTCTGGTCACGCTCATCGTGTCGAATTGTTTGCTAATCTAGCAGGCATTGCTCATGAAGTGATCAACGTCGATTTGGCTAGCGGTGCAAACAAGCACTCAGAGTTTCTGGCACTCAATCCTCTTGGGCAAATCCCAGTAATAGAAGATGGCGATACTGTGATTGCAGATTCAAACGCAATTTTAGTTTACTTGGCCAGAAAATATGCCCCTTCCTACATTCCACATGATCCAGTAGGGGAAGCTGAAGTACAAAAGTTTCTTACATTAGCGGCAGGTGAAATTGCATTTGGTCCGGCCGCCGCAAGACTCATTACGGTGTTTAACGCTTCACTGGATGCTGATTTTGCTAAAGAGACCGCGACAAAAGTATTATCGAAACTAGAAGCACATCTAGACAATCGCGAATTTTTAGTCGGTGACAACCCAACAATTGCTGATGTTGCCATATATAGCTACGTCGCCCATGCACCAGAAGGCAACGTTTCGTTAGCCCCCTATCCAAATGTGCGCCGATTATTAGTTAATATCGAGACATTGGAAGGTTTCAAACCTATGCCTATAACCAAAGTCGGACTCGCAGCATAATCGACACATCAAGCAAAATAGCCCGATAAATTCAACTGAGGTGCAAGCTAAGGCTTGCTAACTGATCCTGATGCCAGATCGACAATGAGGTTTAAGATGCAGTACATCAACGATCAACACTCGCCTTTCCACTCAGGTGAAAAAAACCTCCAAACACGCACTGGAAAACGAGAGGCGATGGAAAGTTTTGGACGACGTGTCATCCGTTCATTTATGCCCGACCAGCACCGTCAGTTTTATGCTACCCTCCCTTTCATGGTGGTAGGGGGGGTCGATAAACAGGGTTGGCCTTGGACCTCCCTATTATCGGGAAAACCTGGATTCATGCAATCACCGCATTCAACCACGCTCAATATTAATGCGACTTTGCCAATGGGTGATCCGTTGGCAAAGATCATTAAACAATCAGGCAGTCCGTTAGGTTTGCTTGGTATTGAGATGACGACTCGTCGCCGTAACCGCCTCAATGGTCGTATAACCCACACCGATGATTCAGGATTTTCACTGCAAGTAGACCAATCTTTTGGTAACTGTCCTCAATATATTCAGAACTGGAAGATCCATTTTGTTCGAGAACCAAATACCATCAATACAGCCGATATGATGAATGACAACATCACCACCTTTAATTCATTAGACGCACAAGCACGTCATTTGATTAAAACAGCAGACACTTTTTTTGTATCGAGCTTCATTAACACCAAAAATAATCCTGAAATCGAAGGCGTCGACGTATCACACCGTGGCGGACGGCCAGGCTTTGTAAAAATAGAAGACGATACTCTGACCATCCCTGACTTCCCAGGAAATAACCATTTTAATACTCTGGGCAATTTTTTAGTCAATCCAAAAGCAGGAATGACTTTCATTGACTTCTCAACAGGTGAGCTGCTAATGCTGACGGGTACCGTTGAACTGTTGTGGGAAGACGAGCCAGAGGTCATTGCATATAAAGGCGCAGAACGCGCTTGGCGTTTTAAGCTCAACCATGGAATAAGACTCAAAGATGCGTTACCTTTTAGGGGCTCAATCGAGGGCTATTCGCCCAACACACTGATCACTGGTGATTGGAAGCAAGCTGCAACAACGTTAGCGGCAGAGAAAAAGCGCAATTCATGGCGTCCGTTCAAACTCAGTCGAATCGAAACCGAAAGCCATCTTATCCGCTCATTTTATTTTGAGCCCGCTGATCACCATGGTCTATTACCTTTCTCAGCAGGGCAATTTTTGACGTTACGAATTCCCCTCCCCAATAAAGAACAACCCGTTCTTCGAACTTACACCGTGTCATCCGCGCCTGGCGAGACACATTATAAGATTTCAGTGAAACGTGAGGTAAAGGGGTATATCTCTCAAGCCTTGCATGACAACTTAAAAGTGAACGACATCATTGAAATAAAAGCCCCCAGAGGTGATTTTTTCATCGACACGGTAGAACATCGCCCTGCCGTGCTCATTGGAGCGGGTGTCGGCATCACTCCCATGATCTCAATGGCATCACATGTGCTAACCGAAGGAGTACGAACACGCCACATGCGTCCACTGACTATATTACAAGCGCCTAGAACAACCGCTGAGCGTGCATTTCATCATGAATTTCAGTCCATAGAAAAACAGTCTCAAGGAAAAATCCGTTATCACTCTTTTATTTCAGCCCCGCGCACAAGCGAAAAAATAGGAGTGGATTTCAGTGGTACGGGCCGTCTCTCTGCCCACGTTCTTCGGAAAATACTCGCACTTGATGATTATGATTTCTTTTTATGTGGACCCCCTGAATTCATGCAAGCACTCTACGATATGATTCGCAGCTTAGGCGTATCTGATGCACGCATATTGGCAGAGGCATTTGGCCTCGCGGCATTACAACGCCAACCCGATAACAGCATAGTCTCTTCCAATGACGCCAGCAGCATTACTGAAGAAGCACAAAAGGCTGTCATTACGTTTACACAATCCAATATTGAGCAAGATTGGAATGCCGGTGACGCCACCCTCTTAGAAACCGCTGAAGCACAGGGGATAACCCCTAATTTTAGTTGTCGCCATGGTGTTTGTGGGGCTTGTGCCACAAAAATAAAAGCAGGCTCTGTCACTTATCGCAGCCAAGCGAGTGCCACTCACGCTAAAGATGAGGTACTCATTTATTGTGCCGTGCCTGCAAAAGGAACCGAAGCATTAGCATTAGTTTTATAACGTTACGACTCACCGTTATTGACCCACAATTCGTCAAATCCCGATACTTTAAAGGAGAACATCATTATGAATACACGCCCTCCACTTCCCCCTTTTACAAAAGCAAGCGCTTTAAAGAAAGTAAGGTTAGCTGAAGATGGCTGGAACAGTCGCGATCCCGCGACTGTCGCGCTCGCCTATACAAACGATACCCAATGGCGAAACCGTGCAACCTTCGTCAATAACCGTGAAGAAGCGCAGGCCTTCCTAGAAACAAAATGGCTAAAAGAGCAGGAATATAGACTAATAAAAGAGCTTTGGGCATTTACTGACAATCGGATTGCCGTTCGTTATGCCTATGAATGGCATGACGATAGCGGTAACTGGTTCCGTTCTTATGGTAATGAAAACTGGGAGTTTAGCGAAGATGGGTTAATGAAAAATCGTTTTGCTTGTATTAACGATCTCCCTATTAAAGAAGAAGATCGACTATTTTATTGGCCACTAGGCAGGCGGCCCGATGATCACCTCGAACTGTCCGATTTGGGGCTGTAATTAGCCACATTGCTCGCACAACCATTAAGTCACATTAACGTAAAAACGATACTTAAAAATAAATCAATAAAAGCACGAATACTTTTCAAACGATACTCCATTATTTAGAATAAAAAGCGATGGTTAATCACTGACGTAAATTTGATCAACACGCAGAAAAGTACCCTATATTCAAGCTGTTTTCTATCATTCACTTTAACAATTACATGGCTTATCCACGCACAAATATCCTCGATTTCTGTCAATAACACTTTTTTGAGCCATACTTATACAGTAATCCACTGCGAGTTATCAACAAATAAATGCTGTACATAAATGTCACAACCTAACCAGGTACCAGGGGTTGACTCAACTTCACTTTAAGCTTAACAGATTACTTCGAAAGGAGAATATTATGAGTAAAGGGAAAAATAGTAAAAAAAATGCCAAAAAGAAACCGCTTTTAACGGCAAAAGAAAAGAAAGCAGTAAAAATAGCGAAAAAGTCCACACCTGATATTCTGGGTAACTAGCCCTCCTGCATAGACATCAAAAATACACTTAAGCGGCCATCGAGTAAAATCGATAGCCGCTTAAGTCCTTAACCAGAACGAACAGCTCTTCTATTGCTATTCATTTTAATTCACACGAAAATAATCAACCTTCTACCATTAAACATCAGTGCTCAATGGTGGAAGCGGCTTAGGTTGAGGGTAGTTAACCTCAAGGTGCTGACTAAGTAGCAAACACTTTTCACCAATTTTATTAAGATGGGATTGTATATTATGTTCCAGCCTAATTTGAAGACGCGCAGTTTTAGTTTGATCTGTTAATGTTAAGGCCTTGCTCTCCCAACGATGAAAGGGCTCATCACCAAACCTTGCCTCTGCGATTTCCAGTGCAAATTGATTAATCTTGCTATCACATGAGCCCAAAGTATATCCATTCTCCATTTTCAGATCACAATGTTGAGGCTTAGTCGCCAACAAGACAGGTAAGATGGCACGAATTTTAGTAAGATCACTGTCCTTGTTCTGTGCCAAATCATAAAGAAAGTCTTTTCCTATCACTGTCGGTTTTAAGTTAACCAAAGCTAAACCGACAGTTGATAAACTCTGCTTTATATCATTAATCTCTTTATAGTTACTAAGGCAAGTGATCTCTTCTTGATTAATGGTCAATGTAAACCGACCAAAATCACTGCTGGAGCGAGCACCCGCAATATCATTGCGGTGACCTTCAGGCATCAAGCCCTGCAACGTACCGACAGCCTTATCTTTTTCGGCAGTCGTTTTATCTGGATCGAGTAAAGTATTAAAAGCCACAATGGCTTTTTCCTTATTACCATGAGTAAACCACTTATCGATAAATGCCTCGATCAAGCCAAGCTCTGGTAAGCGAGTCTGTTGCTTTTCACACCCTTTCATTTGATCCATATCTAACGTTAAGTGTGCATTAAAAAAATAATTGCCCGAGATTGATAAGCTTTCCATTAAATCATCCTAAACATTGTAAAGACACGAACGATACGTTGAATATAAAAAGATAACTATCAGTTAGTTAAATGATTATCAGAAAACAATATAGACTTTAGGCAAGGTTTAAACAAATAATGGCAATAATCATCTCACTGGACTTTTTAACAGCAGTAATTGTTTAACAACGGTTCACTCAGTGAATCGCTATTAAACCCTCATTGATGTCCATATTTTCAACAAATAATAACCAACATATTGACTCTTTTGATTCAATTTTGACTAGACTTTGATCTTACTTGACTCAGTCATGAGATCCGATGCGCTTTACTTAGCCATCAAACCTACTTATATAGCTTATTAATAGAGGAATAGTGGTTATTAATAAAAGAAAATAAAGGACAGTAATGAAAATGATAAAAACCATTCAGCATATTTACTCTTATATTTTTACTTGTGTTGTCATTCTTTTGATCACGGCCTGTAATGACAGTGAGTCGCAATCTCAATCAGGCTATATTTCAGAATACGAATTAAATAAAGTGATCGTTCAAGTCAATGTCGTCAATATGGCAACAGGGCTTAAAGCCACCTTTAATGAATTCATTGATGACGATGATGAGCGCATTGCACTTACCCAAGCCATGGTGAATGAAGCCCGCTTTTTTGACGATGACTCAGGCTATTTTTTTGTAGAAACACTGGACGATGCCACCGTCATTGCTCATATTTATGACAGTTGGATAGGTACCAGTAGAATCGATGCACAAGATTTGAACGGGAAATACCATGTGCAAGAAATGATTAAAACCGTTGAACGTATTGGTTTTGGCTTTCTCTCTTATTATTTCACTAACCCCGCCACTGATGAGCCCGCGGATAAACACAGCTTTGTCACCGGCATTGATGTAACCGAATGGTTTATTGCTGCTGGTGTCTATAATGATGGCATTGCTAATCTATTAGATATCAATGACGCCAATAAAACCCAAGTAAAACAAGTCACCCAGCCCATGGCCGAAGGGCTGTCTGCGGTGTTGACTGACATCTATACAGATGAGTCATCACAAACTGATTTTTTAAAGGTTTTTATTGACTATATTCGCTTTTTTGACGACCAATCTGGCTATTTTTTTATTCTCGATAGCTCAGGGACTGTTATTGCCCACGGCGCAGATGACTCATTGGAAGGTGAAGATTACTGGAATTTAACTGACTCAAAAGGTGACTATTTTGTTCAAGGTTTAATCACCACTGCCGAAGAGAATAGAATAGTGACGGTGGCTATTATCAATATTATTGGGAGAATCCCTCAACCGGAAAGGATGAAGAAAAAATCACCTTTATTATCGCCATCCCAGATACCGACTACTTCATCGCCGCTGGCGTTTACCTACATTAAGTTTTTATACGAATACAACGAAAAAGAATCACAATATAGGCATTCCAGCTATCTTGTGAATTCTGTATACTAGCAATTTGTAAGAAACTTAAATAATAGAAAATATTAACTTATTTCTTTGATTTAATTAATCAGCTATCACTAAATCATACTTTATCACAAGGATTGTCGACTAGGCCTGCAAACTGACCTTTATGATCGATAAATATTTCTGCAATAAAATCCATAAAAGTTTTAACTCGGGCAATATGTCTTAAATTAGGGTGACTCAATAACCACAAATCTCCACTAAAGCCTTCTTCTACGGGTCTTAAACGTTTTAACAAAGGATCATTATCCCCTATTATACAAGGCAGAAATTGAATCCCCATTCCGGATCGAATACCTTCATGCAACAATTGAAGCGTATTAACATAGCATATAATTTTCGCTTTCCTAGCGTGTTTAAACATCCACTTCTCTGTTACTTTTGCCCCCATTTTCCTCTCATAGGCAAGCCAAGGGTATTCATCATAAGATAAAGTACTGCCTAACTTTTTTATTAACTGATTGGATCCATATAATGCATATTTAACCTTAACCAATTTTCGTCCTATTAAATGTTCAGGTGGAAGCACACCTATTCTTATCGCCACATCCGCTTCTCTTTGAGTTAAATTCTTCTGTTGATTCGACAAAGAAAGTTCCAATTCTATTTTTGGGTAACGTTGACAAAACTCGTGAAAAGCCCATTGCCAATGTCCTCCTATAATTTCAGGAAACGTGACCCGTAAAGGACCCCTTAAATCTCGATCTTTTCCAGCTATATTATCATCAACTTGAAAAACTTTTTGCTCCATTTCTTCAGCTATTGTAACCATATCTTCACCAGCTTGCGTGGGAAATACTCCTTGATGCAATTTGTCAAATAACTGCACCCCGAGTTCCCGTTGCAAAGACTTTAGCCTGCGGGTGACGGTAGTCTGGTTAACCCCCAAGGTTTCTGCTGCCCCAGAGAGGGTCCCTTTTCTATAAATGGCCAAAATATACCGAAAGTCATCCCAATTTATCATAGTGTTCTCTTCTTTTTCACCCTGCATTTATGCATAACAAGCATGTGTTTTTACCTGTTGTAACAGCAAATAAGTCCATATAAGATAATGACCGAAATAACATACTTTGCAAATATAAAAAAACTAAGGAAAAAGACATGCCTCAATTTATAGCAAAAAAAATCATCAATGCTCCAATTAATACAGTTTGGCCCCTACTCGATGATTTTGAAAATATTCAAATATTTCATCCTGGAGTTGATCAATCCAACTCTCTAAATGATCAAGCCAAAGGTTTGGGGGCTAAGAGACAATGCAATTTTTATGATGGTGGGTTTGCTCAAGAAGAGATTGTAAAATACGATCCTGATCACGGATTCATGACAGTTAATATTTATGCTGGTACCCCTATGAAAGCCATTAAAAAATTTAATGTAGATTTCTCTGCTGAAAAAACAACCGACAATCAAACTAAAGTGACAGTCAGGGCGGGATCGCACTTTGTTAACAAAGATTGAATCTGCTGAATTACTGTGATCTAATCGCACCTCACTTTCTGAGAGGTAACCCAATGACCCTGATCGAACACCTT
>NZ_JAKIKS010000159.1 GCF_023284005.1 Shewanella surugensis | reverse complement strand
TTACGAAAATACTTCACCTGTTGGAATACGGCATCCTTACTCGATAATAACCAGACCCAGCGGGTATGCTGCTCTCCATTGCGGTTGTGCGTCGTCTCATCAACATGCACTAGGGGCACTTTTTTTATGTGTTGATGCAAGGCTTGGTGTGTCGGCGTCAGCATGCTACTGACTCGTCCTTGCGCCTCAGAAATAAGGCCCGTAGAGAAATGAGTCCCATATTGGTCTTGCAATAAACGTTGAATTTTACGTACGCTCAGGTGATACAAGCCACTGAGCACGGCCACATAACTGAGCAATCTTGGCCCCATTTGGCCGCTAGATGCGCCTTTAGGCAAGACGCCTTTGCTCACGGTATTGCATTGCTGGCAACGTCCATGAAATAACTGATACTCAGTGATATCAAGTTTAGGCTCAGGTAATTCAAACACTTGATGACGATAGCTTGGAGACTGATTACTCGTCACTTGGCCACCACAATCAGCACAACATGGATCCGGTAAGCAAGTGACTTGCTCATCGGTTGCGCTGAGTTCAGCTAGTGGTCTTTTATGCCCCGTATGTCCAGGTTGAGCGCCAACCTTATTTCCACTACGAGGCGTTTGAGCTTTTTTCGCTCAGCCTTATCCGCTGGGGAGTCTGAGGATGGTGATTTAGATGAATTGCAAGAATTGAGTGCAAGCCTGTCTTCATATTCACGTAGCTTTTGCCAAAGCTCACGGATAAACAGGTTGGCTTCGCTGATATTATCAATCGAAGGGGGCTCTTGCTCGAATTATTTTTTCTTTTTCATGTCAGCATGATGACACCAAAAAACGATCGTTCAAGTGGTCATTGCGATCTTAATAAGATCGCGGTATTTATTGTCAATAGGGGGCTGGTGAACGGTTACAAGTGCTCCTTCATAAATAGTGAGTTTGAAGGTATAAATCCTTTACCTAACGCTTATATTTGAGATTAGCGTGATCTACAAGATTAAAAAATATTAATTTGTATCTGAATGTTTGTTAAATTAACATTTGGTGTTTTTTTTATGTGTAAATTGTTTGATTGATATGAGTGGTTAATAGAGTTTTTATGATTTAAAATAATAAATTATTGTTTGTTTACAATGTACTTGGCGAGTGATGTAGGTGTGGGGTGATGATGATCTGTTGAAGAGGAAATAGCAAATTCATGATTATTATTAATATGTTATTTTTATGTTATTGCCATCATTTGGTGCAGTTGTAGATGGTTTCATTAAGTCATTATTAAGCTTTAAATGAGTAAAAGTTAATAAATAGACGTTGATTTTTGTTTGATCAGTTTCACAGCGTTTTTGGAATACGCTGTGATTGAGCCATAATAGTTTTTTAGGGATTTATTTGTATTTAAATCTTTAAAAAACTACATCCGTAGGAGGTGAGATAAAGCCCATATAATACTGAATATTAAGAGATTTAAAGTAATTAAGTTGTTCTGTATTTTGAATGCCTGTCGCGATGACATCGATATTGAGTTCACCTGCAATATTCACAAGTGCGCGCCTGAGCTCCATATTATGTTGATTGTCATCATTAACAGTGAATGACTGATCCAATTTTACATATTGAGGTCTTAATTTTTGGAGATAAGACATGGATCCGAATTGACGGCCAAAATGATCAATACCGAAGCATGCATCATTATTGCTTATGATATTACAAAGGGTTTGGCAAGTCTCAAAATTACTGTATACCGCCGCTTCGGGAATATCAAAAATAGCTTTTTTACCCCATTTAGCATTTTTCAAGAATGTATTGAGCCATTGATGAAAATCCGTATTATTCAAACTTTGGTGGGTTAAGTTGATGACGATGGGTTCTTCATTTAGGATCAGAAGTTGCTTTTGTATTAAGGTTTCAAGTAAACATTTATCGAGCATTGAGCCTAAAGACAGTTGCTCAATATAGGGCATGAATTGACCTGCTTGGATGATATTATTATCGAGGGTTAGTTGGCAAAAAAGCTCTTTTTGAAAGACTTCATGAGTGTTTCTTACCTGTATAGGTTGCAATCTGAATGTGAACTTTTTGTTTTCAATGGCTGAAATTAAATTTTCACGCCATTGTACTTGGGTAAAAAGGATTTGTTCGTGAGACTCATACCAGTAAAATATTTTATTATTGCTGATGGCACTTTGTAAGGCGTTATCGGCTTGGGCGAGGATATCTGATACATTCATTTGTCCGCTTCTTTCGGCAATACCGATGGCGAACTTTTCGTTAGCGGTATAACCCGCTTTAGATATTTCTTGGTTTATCGTTCTGATTAATGTTTGCAAATATTTATTCACTACATCACGTTCTATATCAGTAACAAGAAAAGCAAATTCATACGCGGCAATACGTGCAATAACAGAGGGAGATAGTGTGTTCAATTGCTGCTGTATTTCTTGTGCTAATAGCCGTATGGTTTGATCGCGTACTTGATAACCGTGTTGACTGTGTACATCGGCTAACCAGTCCATTTTGACCATAAATAAAGTGCCGCTACTGGTTTCACTTAACCAACTATTTAAGCGACTGACTAAATATTGTCTATTGGGGATCCTTGAGACTTCATCGACTAAATTGGTCCTTCTTAAAGCGGATATTTCATCATTTAAGGAAGAGAATACTTTTTTCAGTTGTGCGGACATTAAATTGAAAGCTTGTACCACTTCTTTCAATTCTGTGGTTTTGGGTAATTCCATCTTAGGGTCAAACTGTCTTTTGGCGATATTTTTTGCATATATTGAAAGGTTATTTAATGGTTTTAATAACCAAATCAAACTAATTCTGGCAACAATGAGGGCAAACAAAAATAGGATAAAGATCGTAATCACTAAATTGGACATACTTTTCCATAGCTCATTGTACCCCATGCCAGGATGCGCAGTAATTTCAAGTTGGGCGAGTTGAGTCCAACCTGATGTGATGATGGTTTCTTTGGTGATGGGAGAAAATAAGTTAAGTGAGATGAACCAATTGGGTACATCTTCTATTTCTAAGGGATTACTCCACGTTTCTTTTTCACCTCCAACTAACCAAGTAAGGGTAATTTGTTGGTAATAGCCCCCATCAAAAAGCGTTTCGATCAATGCTTTAACGGCTTCAGGATTGCCAGCTTCTAATTCAGGGACTAACATGAGGCCAAGTGAGGTACTGGTATTATTGAGATCGGATGCCATTTGTTGCGTCAGAAAGGTTTTGGTTGCATGAAATTGGAAATAACTGATGCTGATGATGATGATCAAAAATAAGGCTAATAATAAAGAATAGATTTGTCGAAATAGTGTCATAACGACTCCAAATTGAGTATTGGTATATTGAGTTTGTCTACACCTAAACGATCTTGTAAATCATTCCACAGGGTTAATTGATTTGATGAGCCTGCGAGTACACCTTGGGCTTTTTTCTTGTTGAGCCATAATTGTCTACCATTAAAACTATAGACTGGGATGAGGTCGGGTCGTTGGCTGGCTCTTTTAACATCTAAATCTAAATTATCGAGGACGAAAGGGACTGATGAGGGCTGTTCATAATAAGTCAGTACCATGTGATTTTGGCTCAGTTTAGGGGCTCTCACCATGGCGATTCTTAATTTATCTTCTGCGACACCCAGCTGCAATAAAGTGAAATATTTGGCAATGGAAAAGTCCTCACAGTCACCCGCACCAACTCCTATAAATTCCATTGGACTCGCCCAATAGTTATGATGTCCCCAAAGTTTCATATCGGGGATGTAGGAGTATTTGTTAAAAAAAACATTCACTTTTAACAGCTTACCTTTTTCATCTAATCCTCTCGCTTGGTCTAATAGCCTAAACCAAAGAATGACGCGTTGCTTAGCATTAGGCCCGTAATGGGCTGCTAATGCTTGGGTTATTTTTGGTACATTTAGCTGCTTTACTTTGGCATAACTATTTATACCAAGAAGCAGTAATAGCAGCATAAATGTAATGGTTTTACTTATTTTCATTCATTAAGGTCATTCAATGACAATAAAGCTTATTTAGCATCTTCATCGACACTGTAAATATGCCAGTCCATATCGGTTGCTTTTTGATTATTACTGATATCAATGACCACACGGCGATTAACGGCTGCCGCGGGATGAGCTGGATTGATGGGACGATCATAACCATATCCAATACTGGATAAACGTTTAGGATCAATACCATATTTAGTCGAAAGTAATGTACTCACTGCAGCAGCTCTATTTTTTGATAATGTCAGGTTATGCTCATAATCGCCGGTTTTACTCGTATGGCCTTCAATAGAGACAGTTGCTGTTGGGTAAGCTTTCATTAAGTTAGCAACCGCTTCAACTTCAGAGTAAAAAACCAGTGGAATAGTCGATGAATTATTAGCGAATTGGATATTAATTTCTTCGCGTTGATGGATAAGCTCAACAATTGGGCAGCCATAATTATCTACGGTTGCACCTAATGGGGTATCTTTACAGCGATCGCGCTCTGCGATAACACCATCGAGATCATAATCATTAAGATCATAAACTTGAATTGTGGGTTGATCCATCGTATCGATACTGGAACAAGCCGATAGTAATCCAAGAATGAGGGGGTAAGCTAATTTTTTCATTGGTAACTTCCTTGTACATATTCAGCATCACCAAGCCACACTTCAGGACGAGTGACACGTAATGAGCCGAGTAACTGACCTGTTGCATTTAATAGGCGATATTGGGACATTATTTCTGCATATTCAGCGGTTAAATAGTCTTTTCTGGCTTCAAATAATTCATTTTCAGTATCGAGTAAATCGAGTAAGGTACGTTGACCTAAATTAAATTGTTGACGATAAGCGAGTTGTGTTTCTTTGGCGGCGATAACATGTTCTTTGATAAACATTTTCTGAGGTGTTAATAGCTCATAAGCATTCCAAGCCAAGCTTAAACCTTCAACAATTTGACGTTCGGCTCTTTGTCTAATTTCTTTTGATTCACTCAAGCTGTAAGCCGCTTTTCTTTCGGTGGCGAGATCTTTACCACCGGCAAATAAATTGTATTTCACTCTGATCATACCAACGAGTTCATTGTAATAGCCTTGTACCCCGTTTATGTCTCCGTTGACACCATCAAGGTTATTATCCCAACTGCCATCAAATTCAAAAGTGAATTTTGGGTAGTAACCTGATTTGGCAGATTCTTTTTGTGATTCAGCAGCTTGTATATCTTTTGTGGCAGACTTTAATATAGGGTGCATCTCTTGCGCCATGATGACACCTGCAACAAGATCTATGGGAAGCATATCAGCATCAGGGACGGGCACAATTAAGCCTTCAGGAGGGAGCTCTACAATGCGAATGTATTCAGATTTTGCATCGTAAAAATTATTTATTGCCGAAATAACGTTTGCATTCGCACGGGCAAGGCGGCCTGTAATTTGAGATAAATCAGCCGTTGAGGCTAAGCCTGAATCGGTTCTTTGCCTTATTTGGTCATAGATATTTTGGTGAGTAATGAGATTTTTTTCTGCTAAAGTGAGCACTTGTTCAGATTGAATATAATTGATGTAAACTTGGCTTGTATCTAATGCCATATCTTCAGCCGCAGCAAATAACGCCCATTGCTCAGCGCTGGCTTCAAAACGCGTTCTATCAACTTCGCTGGTGGTATAAAAACCATCGAAAATGATTTGCTGTATACTAACGCCAAATTCACCTCGATCCAGATCTAAATAATCTTCTGAATTACCAAGACTTCGAGTGGCTGGACTATTGGTTCTTTCAAAACCATATCCGCCAGTAACATCAAGGGTTGGCATAAATCCAGCTTCGGCCTGTTTGACCACTTCTTGGCTGGCTTTAAATTGATTAAAGACAATGCGAATATTCGGATTACTTTCTAAGGTATGCGCGACAGCTTGCTCTAAGGTTTGGCTATATGATGTAGATATAAAGAAACTGCTAACGGCCAGAGCAATGATGCTTGGTGTTAATCTTATTATTGAGCTATTTTTCATAGGGGTCCCTCCAATGTTTTGCTATCAGTTTTATCCAACTTAAGATATTGCTATAAAAATTATTTTTTATTTCAGCGCTCCCTTAGGGCAGTGTCTTTTGCTCGCAGTATGGGGTTAAGTATGTACTCCAAAATGGATCTTTGCCCAGTAATTACATCAACAGTGGTTAACATACCAGGAATAATGGGCATTGAAGTCCCATCATCTTTGGTGAGGCTAGATAGCTTCGTTCTAATAATGGCTAAATAAAAGCTATTTCCTTCTTCATCTTGAGTCGTATCAGCACTGATATGTTCAACGGTCCCTTTTAGCCCACCATATCGGGTAAAGTCATAAGCGGTAATTTTGACTATAGCGGGTAAACCGGGATGTAAAAAAGCAATGTCTTTGGGTAATATTTTTGTTTCTATTAATAATTGGTCGTCTGTAGGTACAATTTCAATGATATTTTCTCCCGGTTTAACAACCCCTCCTAGAGTATTGATATTCACTGTTTTAATCGTGCCATTAACAGGAGATATGATTTCTGCTTTACTGACTTTATCTTGAGTGCCAACTTGAGCTTCATTGATACGCAATCGTTTTGTTTGTAAGTCATTCAGCTCTTCTCGAGTATCGGCAATATAACTATAAGTATGTTCACGACGGATAAGAATAGCCTCATCGAGAATGGATTTCACTTTAGGGCGAAGAATACGCAAGGTTGATAATTCACCTTGAATATCATTGACGGTACGTTGTAATTTGAGTAATTCGACTTCGGGAACGATACCTTTTTGAGCTAATGGCCTGGTAAGATCTAATTCTCTACTCACTAGCTGAAAGCTTTTTGTAAGCGTTTTAATTTTAGAGGCTAATTCTTGTATTTCTTGTTGGCGTTGTTGAATCTTTCGAGTTTCAATCTCTAAATGATTACTTAATTGATCGAGCCTATTTTTATATTCTTTGCGTTGCCTATTGACCATATTAGAATGGCTTTTAATCATGTTTTCTGGAAAAATTAATGGCTCGGGAGTGATTTTAATTTGCTCTCGCCAATCGGTGGCAAGATCGGCAATATTAATGCTATTTAATTCTGCCCTCAATCTGATGGTATCGGCTTGTAGACTAGAGACTTCTTGTTCTTGTTGCGCTAAGTCTGAACGAAACCGTGTTGCATCAATTCGAGCTAGTGCTTGTCCTTTTCTCACCATCATGCCTTCTTTGACATGCATTTCGAGCAGAACTCCACCATCTAAGCTTTGTATTAGTTGAATTTGAGAAGAGGGGATAACCTTACCGCTACCCGTTGTGACTTGATCTATTTTTGAAAAGTAAGCCCAAATAAAGAAACAGACAAACAATGCACTTAACGCCCAAATGATTAATTTATGGCTTGTGGGGGCTTCGGTCATCATGGCGCCATATACATCATCGACCATGTCTAAATCTTTAGATTGAATATGCTTGTTCATGATGCGATCTCAATAATAAGGGCAAAAAAAGACACAACAAGCCTGATGGAAGAAAATACAACCGCTTTGGCGGAAAAAGAACCATAAAAATAATGATATATACGAATGGCATTATTGATCATGAGCCTGCCCCGCATTAAGCGTGCCTGCATTGAGCTTTTCAAGCACCTGTTTTTTACCGCCATCAGCAATGATCCGACCATTATCCAGGATGATTATGCGATCAACTAATTTTAAAAGATGCATTTTGTGAGTGATTAAAATTAAGGTTCTATCTTTGGTGACATGTTCCATGGCACTGAGAAATTGTTTTTCGGCTCGCGCATCTAGGCTGGTTGTAGGCTCATCCATTAATAATACCGGAGGATCATTTAAGGTGGCTCGTGCTAATGCGACGATTTGGCGCTGGCCTCTTGATAAGGTAAGCCCCCCTTCACCGACTTGCTGATCTAATCCCTGTGATTCGATATCAGTAAATAGATTCACGCCTGAGAGTTGTACCGCTCGTATTAATTGATGCTCGGTGACTTGTCGAGTGCCAAAGAGAATATTATCTCTGATAGAGCCGTGAAAGAGGGTGACATCTTGAGGTAAATAGCCAAAATTACGTCTGAGATCGCTAGGGTGAATTTGTGCAGAATCTAAACCATCATAGCGTAAACTTCCCTTGGTAGGCTTATAAAGTCCAATGAGGAGTTTCGCTAAGGTACTCTTGCCTGAACCATTGCGGCCGATAATAGCAACCCGCTCTCCAGGTTTTATCGTTAAAGATAACGGATATAAGGTCGGTTTTTCTGATTCAGGATAATTAAAGCTAATGTTATGAGCATCTAATTGCCCCATAATCCTTAAGCGACTCACTAAGTGGCCTTTATTTTCAAATTCATCTTCTTGAGTCATGATTTCATTGAGTTGGCGTAGTGCATTGGTAGTATGATTGCCTCGAGTCATTAACCCTGCCAGTTGCGCCATTGGGGATATTGCACGACTCGATAACATGACGGCGGCAATAATCCCCCCCATTGATATGGCATTATCGGCAACCCGATATACCCCTAAGATGACGACACAAATTACCGAGAATTGCACAATAAAAGTGGCGACATTGGTCACCGATGTGGTTATTTTTTTTGATTTTAATTGCCAATTAGCTGTGTGGCCAATCATCTGTTGCCAGCTTTTTTGAACAATACCTTCAGCGCCGCTGGATTTGATAGACTCTAGTGAGGCTAAAGATTCGATAAGGTGGCCATGTTTTAGGCTGAGATATTTATTACTTTCTTCAATCGCCGCCTTTAATCGAGATTGTATCGCCAAGGTGTAACCTATAATGATGACACTGCCGATGAGTGGAATTAAGGCTAAGTCGCCAGCCACAATATAAATGACAATGATAAAGAAGATGGCAAAAGGCAGATCGACGAGCGCAGTAATGGTTGCAGAGGTTAAAAAATCACGAATACTGTCAAATTCACTCACTTGTTTCGCCATGGCACCAATACTGGGGGAACGTTTTTCTAGAGGGATCCCTATCGCTTTTGCAAAAATTTGTGATGATACGATGATATCAGTTTTTTTACCTGCAATATCAATTAGGTGGCATCTTAATTGCCGCATGATAAAATCAAATAGATACGCAATGCCAGCGCCAATAGCCAGCACCCACAGCGAGGTAAAAGCAAGGTTTGGGACCACTTTATCATACACATTCATGATAAAAAGCGGTGAGACTAACGCGAAGATATTCACCAGTACCGATGCGATTAAGGCATCTCGATAAATGGGGGCAGAATCTTTTAATGTTTGGATTAACCAATGAGAACGGGTTTCATGTAAATGCAAATTAAAGCTTTTATCACCACGATATTCTTGTTTTATCAGAAAAACATAGCCAACATATAACGTTTCCAACTCTTCAATACTAATCGATTCTTTTCCTCCTGTTTCAGGAAGTTGGATAATGGCCTTATCTTGCTCGGTGTCAAGATCTCTGAGTAAACAGGCTTTGTGATTTTTAAGTAATAAAATACAAGGAAGTAAAATAGAGGGGATTTGATCGAGCCCTTTACGGGCCAACTTTGCCGATAAGCCCGCTCTGGCAGCAGCTTGAGGAAATAATTCGGGGGTTAACACACTACTTGAAAGCGGTAGTCCAGCCGTCATTGAGTCACAGGAACAAGGAGTGCCGAAGTACTCGGTCATTAACACTAAGCTGTCGAGTAATGGATCTTGGGTGACTCTTTGAGAGGCTGAAATGGTCCATTGCTCTGCGGCGTTTTGAATCGGTGTTCCTTCTGGGCGTGCAGTCGTGTCAGGCACTGAATGGTTTCCCTTGATCATCCTTCCCGTGTGGAAAGTATTGGTCAAAATAAGCCAATTCGCCAGTTACAGGATAAATTCCACCTGACTCAGATAGGTGGGGGAGCCTAGATCTCAGCAATAAGCGACACACGTTTACCTGTTAAAAACTCATAAGGACTGAGAAAGTTTAACGCCTCTCTTGGCCTCATGTTAATTAAAAATTCAGCATTGGCTATCTCCTGCTCATTAAGTGAACCTATTTTCATTCCTTTAGGAAAAAATCGCCTTAATAAGCCATTCGTATTTTC
>NZ_JAKIKS010000158.1 GCF_023284005.1 Shewanella surugensis | reverse complement strand
CATTTTTAGTCATTGCGATGTTCCTTTTGTTAATTGTTGATCGGCCAAGATCAATTAACAGGTTACATCGCAATGCTTTATCCTCATACACCAGAAACGACTATAGCTCTAAAGTAATAGGGAATAGTCAAAACGGTAGATACAAAGTTTTTATGGAAACGTTAGCTAACAGTGATGCAAACCGAAAAATAATTAAATATGCGAAAGGCCCTGCTAAAAATTTACCAACAGCAGAGACTAGCTTTACGCTAAGCTAATCAGACTTCCCAGAGTAAACCAATAAAAAAACCAGCAATTAAGCTGGTTTTTTTATTGTGTCTAACGGGCTGTTTAAGCAAGCATGCTCAAAAACAGACTAACCCCAAAAAATTAGCCTTGTGGGCGCATCGCAGGGAATAAAATCACGTCACGAATAGTATGAGTATTAGTGAATAACATCACTAAACGATCGATACCAATGCCTTGGCCTGCTGTTGGTGGCAGACCATGTTCAAGCGCGGTAATATAATCGGCATCATAAAACATAGCTTCATCATCACCCGCATCTTTGGCATCAACTTGTGCTTTAAAGCGATTAGCTTGATCTTCGGCATCGTTAAGCTCAGAGAAACCATTCGCCACTTCGCGGCCACCGATGAAAAATTCAAACCTATCCGTAATGAAATGATTGTCATCATTACGACGCGCCAGTGGAGAGATATCGGCAGGGTAACCGGTAATAAACGTCGGCTGCATTAATTGCGGCTCTGCCGTTTCACCAAAAATTTCTTCGAGTAATTGACCGCAAGTCCAGAACTTCTCGATAGTCATTCCTAAGCTTTTTGCCAAATCACGCATAAACTCAATATCTTTAACTTCTTCATAGCTCATAGACTGAATAGTGGTGTTATCTGGGTTATATTTCTTAATCGCATCTAACATGCTAAGACGCGTATAAGGGCCACCAAAATCAATGGTATGCTCGCCATAAGGTAATTGGGGTGAACCACAAAGATCGATAGCAATCGAGCTTAACATGTCTTCAGTTAAGTCCATTAAATCTTTGTAATCGGCATATGCCATATAGAATTCCATCATGGTGAATTCTGGATTATGACGTGGTGACAAACCTTCATTACGGAAGTTACGGTTAATTTCAAACACGCGCTCAAAACCACCCACAACCAAACGCTTTAAATAAAGCTCTGGGGCAACACGTAAATACATTTGAATATCTAAGGCATTATGGTGAGTTTCAAATGGGCGTGCCGATGCGCCACCAGGAATGGTATGCATCATTGGCGTTTCAACTTCCATGAACTCTTTTTTCACCATGAAATTACGAATAGCCGCAACCACTTTAGAGCGCATGATAAAGGCATCGCGAGAGTCTTGGTTGACGATTAAATCGACATAACGCTGACGATAACGCGTTTCTTGATCCGTCAATCCATGAAACTTTTCAGGTAATGGACGCAGAGCTTTGGTCAATAACTGATATTGTTCCATATTGACATAAAGATCGCCCTTACCCGATAAATGCAGTTGACCGGTGACACCGATGATGTCACCAATATCTAATCCTAGAAATTTGGCTTTTAGCTCTTTTTGTACCTCTTTCGCTGCATAAGCTTGAATACGGCCACTCACATCTTGCAGAACAAGAAATGGACCACGTTTAGCCATAATACGACCCGCGATACTGACTTGATGACCTAATGTTTCTAACGCTTCCTTGGTGTTGGTACCAAACTCAGCCTGTAAATCCGCGGCCTTATGTTTTCGCTCAAAATCATTTGGGTGACCATTGGCAGGACATTGAGTGCGAATGTGCTCAAGTTTGGCACGACGCTCAGCAATTAACTTATTCTCATCTTGTACTTGTTCAGTCATCTTCTTATCTCGTCAATGTTACAGATCACACCATATCAATGGATCAGGATTTACTCTTTTTACTACAACTCAAGGAAGTGCAGCGACAAGGCCTTTATGATTAATAGCTTAAAGGCCTGATTTAAGACTTGCTTCAATAAACTTATCTAAATCACCATCGAGTACACTCTGGGTGTTACGGTTCTCGACACCGGTTCTTAAATCTTTGATACGCGCATCATCTAGCACGTATGAACGAATTTGACTGCCCCAGCCGATATCCGATTTTGCATCTTCTGCTGCTTGTTTATCGGCATTTTGCTTCAGCATTTCCAATTCAAATAACTTGGCTTTTAACTGCTTCATGGCTGCATCACGGTTTTTATGCTGTGAGCGATCATTTTGGCATTGCACCACAGTGTTGGTTGGTATATGGGTAATACGAATAGCCGACTCTGTTTTGTTAACGTGTTGTCCACCCGCGCCCGAGGCACGGTAAGTATCAATTCTCAGATCCGAAGGATTAATATCGATTTCAATCGAGTCATCAATTTCTGGATACACAAACACAGAACAAAATGACGTATGACGCCTACCCGTTGAATCAAAAGGCGATTTACGTACTAAGCGATGCACACCCGTTTCAGTGCGTAACCAGCCAAAAGCATACTCTCCAGTAAACTTAATGGTAGCACCTTTAATACCCGCTACATCACCATCGGTCACTTCAATCAATTCAGGTTTAAACCCGTGAGCATCACCCCAGCGCAAAAACATACGCAGGACCATGTTGGCCCAATCTTGAGCCTCTGTGCCACCGGATCCCGATTGAATATCTAAATAACAATCGGCTACATCATGAGGGCCAGAAAACATACGGCGAAATTCGAGCTCTTCTAAACGCTTTTCAAGCTCATCGAGTTCACCCGAGGCTTCATTGAAGGTTTCTTCATCCCCTTCTTCAACCGCTAGCTCAACAAGCTCTTCCACATCGACGAGACCTGAGTCCATATCATCGATGGTTTTAACTACAGCCTCTAATGCCGAGCGTTCTTTACCCAGCGCCTGGGCATTATTGGGATCATTCCACACTTCAGCACTTTCAAGTTCACGGTTGACCTCTTCTAGACGCTCTTTCTTAGCATCATAGTCAAAGATACCCCCGAAGGAGTAAGGTGCGATCCGCAAGTTCTTTGGCTTTAAATTTTATCGGATTAACTTCAAACATTGGCTAGTCTACTTAAATTTAGGGTTACACGGATAGAAAACCGTCTATTTTAACCTAAGCAGATCATTAAACCTAGCGAGGAAAGAAAGAAATAAACAATAGTTTTAGGCCAATGTTAACGTTTCAATTGAAACGCGATAATACACGTTGATCTCAATAAACACATCACCCACTGCAAAACAAAAAGCACTCTAGCGTTAAAGGGATCCCATAGTTTATTCTGCTAATTGTTGATATAATTGATCGCAAGCTTGTTTAAAAGCCACCAAATCCATATCCACGCCTTTAATTTTGCATTTCATCATATCAGGAACAACCTGTGCAGGTGTTTTCAACGCATGGCCTTTATCGGTTAAGTTTAACACTCGCATGCGTTCATCCTCAGTACTTCTAGCACGAATAACCAGCCCCTTGCCTTCTAACCGCTTAAGTAAAGGCGTTAATGTCCCAGAGTCTAAATGCAGCTTCTCACCTAAAGTTTTCACGCTAATACCATCATTCTGCCAAAGCACTAGCATGGCTAAATATTGCGGATAGGTCAGATCAAGCTTTTCCAGTAAAGGTCGATACGCTCTTACCATCGCATTCGCGGCACTGTAGAGAGAAAAACAAATTTGATTATCTAAACTAAGCTGCTCATTTTTCGTCGTGTCAGACATGCGTCCTCCTTCACCATAATAAATACCCCTAATATAATTGCGCACAATCTAGTTAAGTTCAAGATAAAAACACCAAGACAAGAAATATTCTCCCTAAAGCTGAGGAAACAATCATTTTTTCATCCATTATGAAATGGAGTAAATTAAGTGAGATATTGCGAAATAATCACTTTATCTAGGTAAATTGGAATAAGACATGAATGGGATAGTAAGAGAGGGGGATGCTGCCCAAAACGGGCAGCTAAAAACAACGCTAGCACAACATATCAACTTACAAATAAACAGTATTATTCAATCAGTTTAAAATTAAAATCTAATTATTTATAATATCTATTCTTCAATATGACAAAGTGTGGGCAGTCCCGGACACTGCTCAGGCATGTCATCAATGGATACTTTTTCCGTCATAGGCACCGCTAAAGTAGCTGAACAAAATAATCCTGCGGCCATTAATAGAGTCACTTTTTTAATTAATGATGAAAATATCGTTTTCATATCGAATATCCTTTTTGTTATTACTATTATTTATATTCAAAGTAAGTAGCATTCAAAATAAGTTGCAACCTCACCATATAATATACAAACAAATGCTATATTATATTTTAAATTAACTTACTCGAATAATATCGCTATAAATTAAGTAGCACTTTAAATCGCACTAATTCAATGCCGCTACTATCTCGCTAAAACGTTAACAAAACAATAACTTTTAGCGTGCTATTTCATGTATTATGAGCTTTTAAACTAAAGTCACAAAATTGACACTATAAAAACACAAAAAATGACAAGATCCCCATAAAACCTCAGCCCATAAATGACCATATAACAATACCTACTCAAACAACCTAGTAAACATGAATGCCGTACAGGAGAGCCATATGAATAAGACGTAACTGAATAAGTTAACCATAAAAGAGCACATGATCATTAATCATCCATTAGCCATAATAAAATATGAGGAATATTAAAAAATAAATTAAGACGTTTATTAAAAAGGTAATTAAAGGATAAAAGAGTCATATCAACTAGTGGTATGTTGTTAGGTTTCACCTGCAATAATGAAAAGTCTAGCTTCACAAGTTTTCTGACACTAGGCAGCCAAATACAGGTTCTCAACGATTGCGGTCATAATTGACTCACACTTTAACCAATGCCTCCCTAGACTCCAATCATGCTAATTTAGAGCAGAAATCGATTAATATTAAAATGATATAGTTCGGATTTTCTCTTTCTTGAATTATACCAGAGTCGACCCGCTTCTTGATTAATAGCCATATTGAAGGTTATCGGTAAAAAATCAAACTCTTTTTGTTCATGCTTAAAGGTGGTTAAATTAAGTTCATTAAAGATCACCTTAATATAATCGGTATCCTGCCAGTACAAATAATCATTCATAATAAACACTAAATTATATAACTCACTGTTTAACTTGTAGCCCAATGCTTGCTGTTGACTATTTTGGTATAGAATCAGCTCAAAATCATCGTTCACTAATACATAACCCTCTCGATATTCGATAGCATCTTGATACCCCTTAAACAGTTCAGTAGTCTCACCTGTAGCAATATCAAAACGGTTCACGACCCAAATATCATATTGTTTGACGCCATAAATAATCGCCGCTTCATCTTTAGAAAAGCGAGCATAACTTATTCGCTGCTGTTTATTGGATAAAAATTGTTTATCACCTGTACTCAACGTTAAAAAAACTAAGCGCTTATCTTCTTTGTATAAAATCTTATTCCCATCTCGACTGGAGTATAAAAATCGAAGCTTATCTTTGACTTTCACTAACTCTGTATGCTCATTGGTCTGATAATCGAATTGACTAAGCACATAATGAGTTGCCGTTATACCAGTAAAAAAAGCCTTATCGTTATTATTTTGACCACCCATTAAGGTTAAATCGAGATCATCTTCAATAATGTTATCGGTCACAAACTCGCTAAACGGCAACGTTTTCGACACAAAGCGGTTGTCACTACTCTGACGACGTAATAAATATAAATTTTCATTACTCTTAGCCAGCTCCAGACCACGGAAGTTATAATCACCATTAAACACTTTAACCATATCGGTACTAATATCGAGACGATAAAGACCTCGATTACTCAAAACCGCTAACATATGTTCATTGAGCCACTCAAGATAATAGACTCTCTGTTCAAACCAGCGCCGATAGACCACCTTATTTAGCGGTAAGTCGATAATGCGTAATTCAGATTGATTATTCTCTGAATCAAGCCTTAATACCGCCAATTGCTGGCCATTATTAGAAAATCGCATTCTAAAATCCATAAAATTAGCTGACACTTTATCGGTCACAGGTACTATTTCTTTAGAACTAAAATTATAGCTGTAACCCGATATACCATCATCTTTATTAAGTTCCCCAGTAAAATATATTTTATTATCAATAGTGGGAGAAAAGCTTAAATCATATAAACCAAAATAATCTGTAATTAATGTACGACGAGCATACTCATTTGATGCTAAATCAAATTCAATTAAAGATGAACTGCCTTCAACATGATCGATATAATAGAACTTATCACCCGTTTTATTAAATGTTAAAGATAAAGGAAAAGTGACATTTTGCACGAGTTGCATGACTTTATTACTGGCCATGTCTTTTAAAAATATTTGGTAGCCCACACCTTCATCCAATTTCATGGCAAAAGCGGTTAACTGCTTATCATCATGCACAGCGACACCAATTTTATCCCCAGTCAATGTTTTTAAAAGATTGGTCTCATTCATCACCAATGATGCCTGTTCATCAATATGTTGAGTGCTGTTATCACGGCCATCATTATCAGCGTATAAAGCCTTATTTTCCACAACGGTCTTGCTATCGGGCGTGATATTGATTTCGTAAAAATAGACGAGATAGCTAAGCCCTGATACCAACAAAAGCAAGCTGCACACTAAAACGCTAGATTGCAATTGAGTTAATCTCTGCCAAAAAGACCGATTAACCGCTTTACTGCTAATAGCAATCTTCTCACCATCAACAATTGAGCCATGCCCTTTACTATCAAGATCATTGATATCGATTTTATTAATATCGTCTGTTTTTTGACTTTGATTGCTTTGCGAATTAATCGCTTGAGAGTAATTACTGAATGTCGTTGAAGGCGATACAAACTGTGGATCTTGTACTAATGAATTAACAGCATTAACGCTAATATCAGGAACGGGCGGAATACTCTTAATGGCTTTTTTATTTAAATCCACATGGCAAATTAATCGGTAGCCACGTTTAGAGAGTGATTTAATATATTTAGGTTCATTATGGTTATCATCAAATAATAAACGCAACTTGCTGATTATTTTTCGCACAGCCGCATCGGATACAAAACGCCCTTTCCAGACATTTTCATGCAGCTCAGTAATCGATATATGTCTTTGTCTATTTTCAACTAAGTACATGAGCACATCATAGACTTTAGGTTCTATCGCTTTTTCTTCATCGCCACAATGAAGCAGCATGGTTTCTCGATCTAAAAAATAATCGCCTAATTGCATCCCTGTACCTCAAAATTATACCTAAAACAAGCGGTATCTCTATGATTTAGTCGCATATGAAAGCACAAAATGCTATTTTTTTCAATTATCTAAAATTAAAATTGGTGATTATAATCATACGCATCAAAATTATACACTTTTATATAGCTAAAAAGAATAAGTAACTCATGCGCTATTTAAAACATCTGCATAAAGTTGAATAAAACCAAGCTATAACATGCCATAATTATTTTATGATAGGAATAATCATAACCATTGAGTTAAATATTAGCGGCAGCATAATAAAATAAGGTGACCGATTAATGGCATCGACTCTAATCTTATTAAATATTACCCGATCATTTAATATCAAATAGTGATATAACGAATACCAATAAAAGAGAACAACACAGGAGTAAGAATAAATTCACTATCTCCCATTATTTTCCTATATCCTTTGTCAGTATCAATAAGCAAAACAGAATAAACATTCGATTCATTATGCCTTTTACCTTTAAACAATTTCATATTGATGATTCCCATTGTGGTATGCCGGTTAGCACCGATGGCGTGTTATTGGGCGCGTGGGCAAAGCTCACACAAGCTCGCACAGTCTTGGATATTGGCGCAGGCAGCGGGCTATTGAGTTTAATGGCCGCCCAACGCAGTCAGGCCTATATTACGGCAATAGAACTGGATGATGATGCCATTAAAGCCTGTCAACACAATTTTAATGCATCCCTTTGGTCTGAAAGACTTATGGCTCATCATTGTGCCATCCAAGACTTTATCGCTGACCCCTTATCTTTTGAGCATATCATTTGCAATCCTCCTTATTTTACCAACGGGCCACAAGCACTATCAGCATCCCGCAGCGCTGCAAGACACACTGATACGCTCAATTTTGACGAATTACTCAGTGCAATAAAAAAATTACTCTCTCAAACCGGCACGGCCAGTCTTATTTTACCTTCCGTTAGCCTGCAATCTTTTCTGACATTATTGCCACGCCATCAACTCAACCTCCAGCAAATCGTAGATGTGGCGAGCGTTGAAGGAAAAAGCGTTAATCGACACCTCATTAGTTTAAACCATGTACCATCAAAGCTAGACTCTTTAAAAGCAGCTGATCAAATTGATGCCGCCGAAACAGTTGATGCTCTTTCATCCCCCCGCCATTCTCACCTCGATATTCGCACTAAAACAGGCCAATACACTAATATGATGCGAGAGCTTACCGAAGATTTTTATCTGAAGTTGTAGTCTTCACACTTTTAGATATCCTCTTCGAGAGAAGTATTTTCACTATAAGATTTAAGTTAGGCACGTTAGTCTATATAATGTGTCGCTGAAATATATTGGGACACCACACATGCTATTTGAAGATCTTGATCTTGACCCCTGTTTATTAGACTCACTTAAAGCGATGGGTCACGATAAACCAACTACGATACAACAAAAAACCATTCCTATGGGCTTAGAGCAACGCGACATTCTGGCTCGTGCGCCGACAGGAACAGGAAAAACGGCCAGTTTTCTGCTGCCTGCATTACAACATTTAATCGACTTCCCAAGACGCTTCAGCGGTCAAGCAAGAGTCTTAGTGCTTACCCCGACCCGTGAACTTGCCAGCCAAATTCACCGTTATGCGTCACATTTAGCCACTGATTTAGATCTTGATATCAGCATTATCACTGGTGGTGTTCCTTACGGACCTCAAGAAGAAGCCTTAAAAGGCAATGTGGATATTTTAGTTGCCACCCCCGGCCGTTTAATGGAATATTTGGATAAGGGTCATTTTAATGCCGAAGAAGTCGAAGTATTCGTCATTGATGAAGCCGATCGCATGCTCGATATGGGCTTCTCTTCCGCCGTTGAAACGCTCGCTATTGAATCTGTTGGCCGTAAACAAACCATGTTATTCTCTGCCACCTTAGAAGGCAGCGATGTTAACCGCTTCTCCATACAGCTGTTAACGAACCCCATAAGAATTGAAGCCGAAGCCCCCCGCAGTGAAAAAGCAAAAATTCATCAATGGATCCATATTGCAGATGATAAACAGCATAAATTTGCCATGCTGTGTCATTTATTGCGCCAAGAAGATGTCACACGCACTATCGTTTTTGTTAAAACGCGGGAAGCCGTTGCCAATCTTGAAGGGTTATTGCAACGAGAAAACATTAGTTGTAGTTTCATGCGCGGTGATATGGAGCAAAAGCAGCGCTTTCAAGCCTTAGGCCGTTTCACTAAAGGGGAAGTAAATGTACTCCTCGCCACAGATGTTGCGGCGCGAGGCATCGATGTCGATGATGTTTCCCATGTCATCAACTTCGATATGCCACGCTCAGCAGACACTTACGTGCACCGAATTGGTCGAACCGCTCGAGCGGGGGCTAAAGGGACAGCAATTTCATTGGTCGAAGCCCATGATATACGCGTCGTCGGTAAAATTGAACGTTATATCGAGCAACCTCTAAAACGTCGTTATATCAAAGATCTCAGGCCTAAAAATAAAGAAGCTAAACCACCAGGGAAAAAGAAAGTCACCTCAACAGAAAAAACGTTTAGCAAGAAAAACAAAAAGAAGAAAAAGAAATAAGTGCTGCTTGATTGTCAAAATAAGTAACAAAGAGTGATCTTAATCATACCTCACTCTTTGTTACAAGCGTATCTTGTCGTAAAGCAGCCCCAGCACACATTTATCCTCATCCAAACGAAAGTAAAAATATAACCAATATGATACTGAACGAATAATCATTTAAGTACCCGAGTATAAAATTACCAACAGTTAACTTACCTCCGGCAAAGCCGGAGGCTTATTTGGGTGACGCCCTAAAAGGGCTTAAGTCCGTGCCCAAGGCACTATCTACATTCCGAGTTTTAATTGATCCCGATGA
>NZ_JAKIKS010000157.1 GCF_023284005.1 Shewanella surugensis | reverse complement strand
ATTGGTTTTTCATTTGAGAACCTTGGCCGATTTTGTGAGAGATTGAAGCTTATAGGCAGCTAACCCTCTTTTCTATACCAAAGTGTGTCGGTTATTATGGCAATCTAAGAGGCATCGCTAACGGTTCACCTTTTGGAGACCAAGCGTAGGGTAAATGTGATTTTTGGCTAAAGCCTGATTCATCGAAATAAAAGAGGTCAATTTCCCCCGAACGTTCAGCGTCAATCAGCCGCTCTAAGGTCTGTTGGCAAGCTAAAAAATCGGCTTGAGAGCGCTTGTTTTTTAACGAATGTCTGGCCCGTTTATGGCTGTAATCAAATTTTTTAGTATTCTTTTAAGCGTTGATTTGCTGGCCGTTTTTCCTGTTTCTAATATCATTCTCGATTGAGCTTGTTTAAGTTGATAAGGTTCTTCATCAACAAGCTTTTTTAGTCGTTGATTTTCAACTGAGTTATAGATTGTTGGCCGTCCAGTTCGTTTACTGTCATAAAGAAAAACAATACGTGTTCAAACCATTGATCTAACCAAGAAGAAACAGTTTCCCCTTTTACCAATAAGATTTGTGCTATCTGTTTGATACTGAATCCATGATAGCTATTGATAATCGCATGAGCACGTATCCGGCAACGATGTTTTGGATGATTTTTGAATGCTTCTTCCAATGTGATGAGTTCGTGTTCAGATAAGACTCTAATTAATAAACGGTAAACCCCTAGCTCTGCCGAGGTGACTCGCATAGGTTTCACCTATACCGCGGTATAGGTACGCTCAAGTCTCGACCAAAAGACAGGAGAGCAACCTATGCGAGGCCCTAAGAGTTTGTCCCATACACGTTGGGATTGTAAGTACCATATTGTATTTATTCCAAAAAAGAGACGTAAGTTAATATTTGGTGTTATTCGAAAGCATTTGGGCGAGGTATTTCACGAACTAGCCCGTCAAAAAGGGGTTGTGATCGAAGAGGGGCATCTAATGCCAGATCATGTCCATATGTGTTTGAGCATTCCACCGAAATTTTCAGTATCTAACGTCGTAGGATTTATTAAAGGTAAAAGTGCCATTTCAATTGCTCGTCAGTTTAAGGGGCGGCAAAAGAATTTCAATGGAGAGGCTTTTTGGGCAAGGGGTTACTATGTTTCTACGGTTGGTTTGGATGAGGAAATGATAAAAGAGTACATACGAAACCAAGAAAAAAATGACATTCATCGGGATCAATTAAAACTCGGAATGTAGAGGGTGCCTTGGGCACTGACTTAAGCCCTTTTAGGGTGTCACCCAAATAAGCCTCCGGCTTTGCCGGAGGTCAGTTAACTTTGATCTAACTCTGCAATTTGGGAAAGGTCAATGTTTATTACATTGATATTTTTCGCTTCTTTAATGAGTTTGTTGACATTCCATATGTGGATATCAGTGAGCCCTTCATGGTCTTTGTTGGGGATTTTTCTAAAGTGCTATTGTTGACGCATATCAATAGTTCAATTAATTAGTTGGAGTTTTTGGGCTCGAGAAAGCTTTTTAATGGCGATTTCTCGTTTTAAAGCTTGGCTGTGATCGCCAATACTTTCTTGGTATTTAAGCTTTAGGGGGCCTTTACCTTTGAGGTATTTTGCCGTTTTTTTTCCGCCAGTTTGATGCTCTTTAAAACGGCGATTGATATCTGTGGTGATCCCAGTGTAGAGATGTCCATTGGCGCATTCAATGATATATAAATGCCAATAAGCAGCCATAATATACCTTAACTTCAGTGTTGATGTCTGTTGTATTATGATGATGTTACAGCAGGCTTCTGTTTTATAACCCCAAGCCAGTTCAACTTTTAGCTTTAACTGACTTGGGGAAATATGACTTATTTGTCGAAATCTAACAATCCTAAGAAAAATGCGTATTCTTTTGCTGTATCTTGGTATCGACGATAGCGTCCGCTTTTCCCACCATGACCCGCTTCCATATCAGTTTCAAATAACAGAAGGTTATCATCTGTTTTATATTCTCTTAATTTGGCCACCCATTTTGCAGGTTCAAAATACTGTACTTGCGAATCGTGTAAGCCTGTTGTGACGAGTAGATGAGGGTAATTTTGAGCTTTGATTTGATCGTATGGAGAATAGCTTAACATGTATTCATAGTAAGCAGGATTACTAGGATTACCCCATTCATCATATTCATTGGTCGTTAATGGAATACTTTCATCTTGCATGGTCGTGACAACGTCAACAAAGGGGACGTGTGAAGCAACGGCAAAGTAGCGTTCAGGAGCTTGATTTAACACTGCTCCCATCAAAAGGCCGCCAGCACTGCCGCCAGATGCAACGACTTTATTTTTATCGGCATAACCGCGATCGGTAAGAGTTTGAGTTATGTCTATAAAGTCATTAAAGCTATTTTGTTTGTTTAACATTCTGCCCTCGTCATACCAAGCGCGCCCAAGCATATCGCTGCCTCTAACATGGGCGGTGGCGTAAACAAACCCTCTATCAAGTAGACTGATGATGGATGACTTGAAATGAGGCTCGATTGTATAACCATAAGCGCCATAGCCGTATTGGTATAGAGGATTTTTTCCATCTTTGTTGAATTTGTCTTTACGGTAAACCAGAGTGACAGGAACTTGTTCGCCATCTCTAGCGGTAATAAATAAACGTTCTGTTTTGTATGCTGAGGTTTTAAAGCCGCCTAGAATATTCTCTTGCTTTAATAGAAGACGAGTCGTTGTGAGTGCCTCATCGTTTGCCGAACTTAATGTATATTCGAAAATGGATTCAGGCGTATTAGGGCTAGAGTAAGACACTCTGAGTTTGTTACTTGCCTGCTGGCTGTTGGCATCCAAACTGGCCACATAAGCGGCATCATCGAATGAAAGTTCAAATGCTGGCTGCTCATTGAAAGGAAAAATGTGAATATGATTGAGACCATTTTCACGTGTTTGAATGACTAAATAGTCTTCGAGTACTAAATAGTCCTCAATTAATACGTTATTATCATGGGCGATGACTTCTTGCCAAGCTTCTTGATTGTTGGCTTGACTGGCTGGTACTTTCATTAACCGATAATTTTTAGCCTGCCAGTTTGTGAGGATATAGAAGGTATCTTTTAACTTTTTGAATGTGTATTCATGACCTTCTTTTCTCGGCAACATGGGTGTAAATGTTGAAAGGGGTTGATTTGCATCCAGTATTGATATTTCAGAGGTAATGGTACTATCGTGGGAAAGCGTAATGAGTGACTCATCAAGTGTTTTGTCGAGTTCAAGGTAGAAGGTATCGTCTTTTTCTTCGAAAACTAATACATCTTCAGCTTGCATCGTGCCGAGTTTATGCCGAAAGACTTGGAAGCCAAGTAATGTTTGAGGATCTTTCGCAATATAGAAAATATGCTGGTTATCATTGGCCCAAACAATATTGCCGTCAATTCCTTCAATTCTATCTTGTAGGTATTGATTATTTTTTAGATTTTTAATGATAACGGTATAAATTCTGCGACTGAGTGTATCTTCAGTAAAGGCAAGTAGTTGACCATTTGGGCTAACAGATAGCTCTCCTAAACCGTAAAAATCGTTACCATCAGCACGTTCATTGACATCAAGAAGGATGACTTCATGACTATCAAGGCTATTTTTTCGCGCAATAATGGGGTATTCAGACCCCGTTTGATAGCGTTGATAGTACCATTGGCCATGCCATAAGTAAGGCACGCTGGATTCGTCCTTGTCTAACCGGTTAGTGAGTTCTTTAAATAAACTTTTTTGTAAAGGCTCATATGCTTTAAATTGTGAATCTTTATATTCATTTTCTGCATTGAGATAAGCAATGACTTTTTTGTCTTGGCGTTTATCGTCTCGCATCCAGTAATAGTTATCGGTGCGTATATGACCGTGATCTTCCATTACGTGGGGGATTTTTTCGGCACTGGGTGGCTGTATTGATGTTGTTTTATTCATATTTGAGCATCCAAATAGCAAGACAGCACATGCTGTAAGCGGGAAAAAGAACTTCATGTCACGTTTCCTTGTGTCATTTCTTATCTGCAAAAAAGTATATTTTTACAATTGAGATCATATTTTTATTAAGGGTTATTTTATGTTGCTAAGGCATAAAGGTCGATGATTTTATTTATTAAATGTATATTAATTTTATCTTCCTTTTGGAAGACAAGGTTTATTGGAGTGGAGGTGAGAATTTAGTTTTATATATTATTTTTATCAGTTAACTCGTTAAAAAATATCGTTATAACTTGCCATTCCAGTGCATTAAGCGCAGAATGCCGTTGTTGGTAAATGTGATTTATCAATTATAATTCTCAGGGCGGGGTGCGACTCCCCACCGGTGGTAAGTGATAATGCTTGAGCCAATTTAGGCCCAAGCATTATCGAAGCCCACGAGCGCCTAGTGTTTCTAGGGTCAGCAGATCTGGTGGGTTGATATTAACGAACCCAGAGCCGACGGTAATGTTATATTTGTCCTTAAAATATACTGAGTCCGGATGAAAGAGAATATAAAAGAGAGTATTCAGTAGAATCGATTACGATTTACTCAATTGAGATAGAAGGTTGAGTGAATGCGACTAGCCCTTCTATCTTTAGCTTTTCTTTTATATAAGCATTTAAATTTTTTAAATGCTTTTTCGCATGCCCTGATTCTGGTCAACCCATAACGTTATTAGGATTAAACCATGGATCAGTCATTACTTATGCCTTATGGCAATGCAATTGAACGTGTTGATGCTGCATTAGCGTCTCTCAAACTTGGGAGAGGTGTACTTGTTGTCGATGATGAAAATAGAGAGAACGAAGGCGATCTTATTTATGCAGCTGAACATTTAACGCATGAACAAATGGCGCTGTTAATTAGAGAGTGCAGTGGTATTGTTTGCTTGTGTTTGACTGAAGAGCGCGTCAAACAATTGGATTTATCCCCCATGGTTGCTGAAAATACCAGTCAGTATGGTACAGCCTTTACTGTGAGTATAGAGTCAAAAATGGGAGTGACGACGGGAGTCTCTGCCGCAGATAGGTTGACGACAATTCAAGCTGCAATTAGCGATAACGCTAAGGCGAATGATTTAGCGCGCCCTGGGCATGTATACCCTTTGCGTGCGCGAACCGGAGGTGTTCTGACTCGCCGTGGTCATACTGAGGGGGCAATCGATTTAATGCAGCTTGCAGGACTTAAGCCTTTTGGGGTTTTGTGTGAAGTCACTAATCCCGATGGCACGATGGCGCGTTTACAGGATATTGTTCGATTTAGCCAGAAGTATAATTTGCCTGTTCTTAGTATTGAGGACATTGTTTTATATCGGCAATTAAAACTCAAACGAGTGAGTTAATTTATATTCTGGTCAAAAGTAAAAAGCTCTATAATGAGCTTTTTGCTTTTGTATCTAAAATGTATGTACTTTCTACTTTTTTGCTTGTTATTCGTTTCTTATACTCTAATTATGTACCTCAAAGTCAATTTTTTTGTTATTTCATTATGTTTTTAGGTTTTTTTATGAACAAAGTCAGATGGACTGCAAATAAATATGACCTAATGATACCCTCGTTACTTAGTTGCAACTAATTAGATTCATCATTTCGCTTAAAATTAACGGATTACTTTTTGATGCCCACAGTATTTGGTCGGTTCAATCTTCAATATAAATTGATTTTATTTTCTGCTTTTCCTTTATTTATCATTTTAGCTTTGGGGAGTGTTGGAATGATGCTTCTTATAGAAGATTATCGCTTGGCTAATGAGAGTATGTTAACCAGTGAGGTGAGCATTGACGTTGAGAATCTATTGTTTGAGTTACAAAAAGAGAGAGGAATTTCAGCGGGATTTATGAGTAATCAAGGGCACATGTTTAGGGAAAAACTCATCCATCAGAAAAAAGCAACGGATGCGGCCTTAGTCGTGCTTATTCAAAATAAAGCGCTTAAAAGAATGGAGCTGACCGAAAGTAAGAAATCTCATTCAGCATTAAGGCATAAATTAAGTAAAATATTTGATTTATCAGAAAACTTAGAAAGAATTCGCTTACAAGTCACTCTGTTAAATGATAATGATTTTTTCGCTATTTATGCAGAAATAGATCACTTTTTGATTGATCTTATTTCTCAAATGCACTTCAGTTCGAATAATATTGAACAAATTAAAAGGCAAGCTGATTTATTGAATATGCTTTATATTCAAGATCTCGCAGATGAGCAACGTGCAATAATGATGCAGTTATTATCCGCACAAGTCCTTTCCTCCAGTGTTTTTTTATCAATTAAGGAGTTAGAAAATACTTTGCACGAACGGATCGTGCACACACTATCTTATGCGTCCCCCAATAATCAATGGCGATTAAATGCCATGCTATTAAGTCCAGAACATGCAGAATTAGAGCGTATTCTGATGAGCATTACTGCTCAATTGCGCTTAGCCGAACGGTCTCAAAGGATTAGCGCTTTAATGGGATTTGGCGGACTCATTCATGATTTTAAAAATTATTTATTACGCAATGAAGAGGGTGATCTGGTCAAGTTTAATGTTCATTTTATGGAATTATCTCAAATTTTAGAGGTAATAAAAAATGACCCTGAATTATCAGATGTTCAGCATGATTTAGTCATCAAATTAGAAGAAACTATTCTAGCTTATCAATCTAACATGCTGAAACTATTAGTACTGAAAAAGCAAGGGCTAAACATTGAAGATATCGATGATAGGATCCGTGTTTATGATGAACCAATGCTTATTGCATTGAAGCATCTACAGAAGCCCTCTCCCAATGTGTCGACGTTAAATTGGTGGAGAGCCTCCAGTCAGCGAATTAACTGGTTGCATCAAATGAATGGGGATATGACACAAGATATTGCTGAAAAGAGTCGCTATGAGCGGCAACAAGCATTAACTTATTTAATATTCAGTTTGTTGACTATTATAGTGATAGTTAGTGTGCTGATTTTATTGGGTAAAAGTATTACAGAACATATTGTGGGGACAATCAGGAGAATTGCTGATGATATGTATAAAATGGCGAATGATCCTAATTTAGAAATAGAAGTTGATGTTAAAGGCGTTGACGAGATCGCACGAATGGCGTCGGCACTTAATCAGATGTTACTGGAGCGCCGTAAAGTCAAACGAGAGTTGAGTCGTGCTTCTGCTGTTTTTGAGCATTCCTCCGAAGGCATTATTGTCACAGATGCTCAGAATCGTATTGAATTAATCAATCCTGCATTTACTAAAATAACAGGATATACCTTAGATGATGTTAAAGGTAAAGATCCTTCAATACTGAGTTCTAATCATCAGCCTGAAGACTTTTATCGGGACGTATGGATAAAGTTAAAAGAGGAAGGTCATTGGCGGGGCGAAATTTGGAATAAGCGTAAAGACGGACATATTTTTCCTGAGTATCTGGTGATCACTTTAGTCAAGAATGAAACTGGAGAAGTAACTCAACATATTGGTTTATTTATTGATATAAGCAACCGAAAGAAATATGAGCAAGAAATTTGGTACCAAACCCATTTTGATACATTAACAGGATTGCCGAATAAGCAATTACTTTCAGGGCATCTCCAGAATCAAATTTCTTATGCTAAAACTTATTCACAATCTGTTGCTATTGCTTTTATTAACCTTGATCGATTTAAGTTTATTAATGATTTACACGGTACTGAGGTGGGAGATGAAATCTTAAAGCAAGTGGCGTCTCGTTTTGGCACTATTTTAAATAAAGAAGATTTTATTGCTCGGGTGGGGAGTGATGAATTCGTTATGATTATGCCTAATCTGTATCATGGTGCCTCTATTGAGAAAAGGGCGAGAGAAATCAATCATCTTTTTGTCGATAAAATCACTATTAATCATAATGTTATAAGTGTATCCTCTAGTTTTGGATTGAGTTTATATCCCGATCATGGCAAAGATCCTGAATGTTTAATTAGGCATGCGGAAACTGCTATGTATCAAGCAAAAAGCGATGGACGGGCGCATTATAAATTGTTCTCTGAGGGGATGGATCAAACGATATTTGAGCAAATAAAATTAGAACAACGGTTGAGGAAAGCCGTTTTACATTCAGATTTTTATATTAATTATCAGCCAATTATAGATATGAGTACTGGGAGTATCACCAGTGTTGAAGCCTTGTTACGTTGGCGTGATCCAGAATTAGGCGTTATTTCTCCTGATAAATTCATTCCTATTGCGGAAGAAACAGGATTGATTGATGCACTAGGTAAATGGGTATTAGAACAAGCACTTTGTGACTTGGCTCGTTGGCATAAGCATGGCCATAAAATTAGTTTAGCCATTAATGTGTCAGGTCGGCAGTGTATTAACCATCAAGGTGAGTCTTTTAGTCAGATCCTCTCAAAAGCGTTAATACAATATGGGATCGCGCCTCGTTATTTACATATCGAAATTACTGAAACCATGTTAATTGATGATGAAGTGCAGTGTTTGCAAACGTTAGAGGAAGTGAGTTCATTAGGCGTTGATATCTATTTGGATGATTTTGGTACAGGGTATTCATCACTGGCGTATCTAAAAGGTTTTCCTATCTCCGTCCTTAAAATAGACAAGAGTTTTATAGAGAGTGCGTTGGAGTCAAATAAAGATGCTAACCTAGTTAAAGCCATCATTATTATGGGACAAAGTTTGCAGCTAAAGTTAGTTTCTGAAGGGGTTGAGACACAACAACAATGGGATTTTTTGCAAAAGTTAGGTTGTGATTATGCTCAAGGCTATTTTATGTCTCGGCCTTTAAGTGGGAAAGGGTTGTTAAGTTATTTAGAGAGTAAGAAAGAGGTTATGGAATTAATAGAATAGAACAGCTTGAAACCAAGCTGTTCTAAAGCGATACGGTTATTAAGCGGCAGTCATTATACTCGCGCTACCTTCAGCGGCCATAGCCGCTAAATCTTTATCAACAAAAAAGAGTGCCTTACCGTCTTCACCTATTAAGCGAATTTTATCGACGATAGATTTAAATAATTTCTCTTCTTCATGTTGTTCAGAAACATACCATTGTAAGAAATTAAAAGTAGAATAATCTTGATTAGTGAATGCAGCATGAGCTAATGCATTAATTTTGCTTGTGATTAGTTGCTCATGTTCATAGGTATATTCAAATAATGCAAGCAGAGAATTGAATTCAGCTTGAGGTGCTGTAATGGAGCCAAGTAACGGCATTCCACCTGTTTCACTCACATAGGTAAATAAGCGATGCATATGGCCCATTTCTTCATTAGCATGAGTGCGCATAAATTTAGCTGCGCCTTCAAAACCTTTATCTTCACACCAAGCACTCATTTGTAAGTACAAGTTAGAAGAGAAAAATTCCATATTGATTTGCTCATTAAGCTGTTCGATCATCAAAGGTGTTAGCACTACTTTATTCTCCAAGGATAATATTTAAAGTACTATTGTGTTCAATTATTCAGTAAATAGCAAGTCTACTTTTCGCTAACTCATTGTTTTAAAAATACAAATCGTTCTCATTTGTGTGCTTGTACTGATATCGTTGATGCTCTCTCTGTATGGCGTATTCTTAACAGTTTGAATTATAAGCGGCTTATTTAATTAAGTTATCTTATTTTTTTGCAAATTTTGAGATTTCAGGTTACAAGTTCAAATAAAAAGCATTCGAGTCCAATGAGTGATTTCTTTGAAGGGTGTTCACACTTTGCTCATAAGCGATCGACTTTATTGAGTTTCAATGAGTTAAAATATCATCGATTGAATGAGAATTTACACTCTAATTGATACAAGTGTTGAAATTAGAGTGAATATTGGATAGCTTGAGTTTATTCCTCTTAACTCACTATTTAAATTTAAGGACGAAATATGAAAGGTCTTAAAAGGGCATTAATTTCTTCTGCGCTTTTTATTGCCGTCATTGTTTGTTATCACTACGCCCATGCCATGGGAGTGTTCTTCTTCTTAGTGGCAGGTATAGGTTTTGAGTTATTTTCTTGGAATATGAGTTTGAAGAAAACCAGCCAAAAGTAGCTTTGAGCTCATTGGGTTGTAGCTGATTGTATGGGGATGTTTTAGTTTATTTGTGCGTACAAAGACCAAGCAATACTTAGATTGCCATAATAACCGACACACTTTGGTATAGAAAAGAGGGTTAGCTGCCTATAAGCTTCAATCTCTCACAAAATCGGCCAAGGTTCTCAAATGAAAAACCAAT
>NZ_JAKIKS010000156.1 GCF_023284005.1 Shewanella surugensis | reverse complement strand
CGGTGCGCCAAGTCAGCGAAATAAGCTAAAAAAGGCGAGTTGGGACGATGATTACAGGGCAAAAGTTTTCTTTGGTTAATTATCCGACAAAGTATGCTCCCGCCCTGGTCTTAATTAATCCTTGGTTATCCGTTTCGAGGATTAACAAATTGTAAGTCAAAAAACTGTCTACAATCCTTATAAAAAAGATAATTATATTTAGTTCCTTCCATTTTCCTGCCCAATTTATCTAACAAATTAGTCCGATATTTCTTATCCAAAGGTTCATTTTCTTGTTTGCCATATCGTTCAATAAGTAAACATAAATTATTAATATCTGCACTTTTCTCTGTTTTTATTTGTAAGTTTTCAGAAGAAAAAAAGCGCAAATAATCATCGATACGTTCATTTTTACAGCTACCACCTTCTACATGCAAACAATAAGCTAATTCAATCAACTGTTTTTGAACATCATTTTGATTATTACAAGCTACTAATAATGATACAATAAGAATTGATAAATTAATTCTGACCATAAACTTCATTGATAAACCCTCCATTAATAACTTGACTTCCATTCATTTGAATATTCATTACTTCGGTAATATTAGATCCATAATTAAATGCACCTGAAGCCATTTGATAATCACCCACTAATTTCCCAACTATTGGCCAAGCACCAATTGCTGAAAGTGCTGCGTCCCTAATCTTCCCGGTATACGTTCCATGTATACTTCCTATCGCTTGATTTTTTACCTCATTAACAAAATAGCTATTTGCTTCTCCCGATGCAAAAGTTGAAAACTTACTTAGTGCGTTTATCTCCATTTCCAAACCGGAAGATGAATTATTCCACAAATTTGCATCGACACTTAAGGCATACTTTTTAAATAATGAGTATTCATATGGATTAGATTTTTTAAAGTCAGACAAAAATTCACTACTATAATTTTTGCTAACTCGATCCCATAGTGTTTCTCTGCCTAATTCCTTCAAACTCTTCCCAGCCTGATTCATCAAATACTGCATCGCGCCCATTCTGGCACCGTTAGCAAACTTACCGCCACTCATCGCTGAAGCTGTCCCCCCAATTGCAGCCGAAATGATCGTCCCACCGACAATTTCACGGGTTTTTAAGTTGGCACCGCTGGGTAAAAAGGCCCCGCCCGCCCCTTTCGTTACCCCCGCTGAGATAAAGCCATGACCCCTATTATCTGTCTATAAAGAGTGCCGCCCATTAATTCAGCCGAAATGCCGCCGACCATGGCATGGGAACCAATTTGTGCCACCACTTGCCCCGAGGTTAACAGGTTGCCGCCAAATTCCACAAAGGCATCTTTAGCCCATGACTCGGGGTCTTGGCTGTTTGCTCAATCTCACCCAGAGCAAAGAATAAGCAGAGGACTTGCACCTCCACCTTCTTGAATAAGCGCCTACCGATTTATCTCGGCGCACTGGCTGTCAGATATAGACTCTTTAATGATGGTTGTCTATGTCACGTTTGTGGGTGTCTTGGTTAATTTCTACTCTTCCTAGTTATTTCTCTTTGGTTTGTAATAAAATACAAACCAAACCATTGTTGCATTGAGAATGGACCATAAAGTAGCCTGATAAAGGCTAATATTGTTTAGTAATAATGCTATTGTCATAATAATCAATATGTGCAACGGATGGATCTTAATAAAAAATTTCCGTAAAAAATAAATACCACTAAAAAAATAAAATAACATAAAAATAAAAAATGACATAAAAAACATATACCTAGATTCATTAATTCTATTGGTATCATTTTTCCATTTTTCAGCTGCTTTTCGCAATTGATCTAATTCTTCAAGGGATATGGTTCCTTTTGCAGACATTTTTAAATAATAATCTCGGTATTCAGATTGCTGATTTTGCATCACATCACTTACCGTTATATTTGCCATTTTCACTAAAGTAAATACGAAAATCAAACACAATGTATACTTAAATACAATTGAACTATTATTTATCATTACCTAATACTCCACCATAAGCATTATTACAATTAACAATACAAGCTCTAAAGTCTATAATAGAGGAACCTGTCGAAACACCTATAGGTTCCCAAAATTCTGATCCCGTAACTGACGTAGGGGTCCCTATATGTGTAATATTAGAATTATACTCATATACCCCAGTTCTTGTTTCTACTGTTGTATACTCTGTTTCAACCATTTCCCACTGCTCATAAAGCTCATAATCTTGTACTAAAAGCTCAAAACTTATTAATAAAGATCCTCTCTTCAAAGCATAATCAATGAGGGGACCACCAGCCGATATTCCAACCCATTCAGACTCTCCAGACTTCATATTTTTTATTACAGATTGACCACCCTTCATCACTCTTCTAGCCGTTAATTTCTTAAATTTAATAGTATGCCCCCCCCGCAAACTCTCATTCGCCTGATTCATCAAATACTGCATCGCGCCCATTCTGGCACCATTGGCAAACTTTCCACCACTGAGTGCTGAAGCTGTCCCCCCAATCGCAGCCGAAATCACAGTCCCTTTAATAATCTCTTGAGTTTTAAGGCCAGCGCCTCCCGCAAGAAAGGCGCCGCCCGCCCCTTTCGTTACCCCCGCTGAGATAAAGCCATGACCAAACTTACCCCCCATTAACTCTGCCGAAATGCCGCCGACCATGGCATGGGCGCCAATTTGCGCAGCCGCTTGCCCAGAGGTTAACATGTTGCCACCAAATTCCACCAAACCATCAATCATGCCTTGTTCAGCAGCCGAACTGCCCGCATCAACAATGTCTGCAATATTCAAATCAGATGCGGTGGTAAAATTCTCACTAATGCCTTGCAAGGCATAACCCGCGGCGGCGCTGATCGCCCCCACCTTGATACCTGATGATAAACTGCCTGTAGCCACAAAATTCGCATGACCATTATACAAGGCGCTGCACCACACTTGGCAAAATGGCACAAAATTTAATGCGGTACTGATCACCGTATTAAGATACGGGACACTATTTAAAAATTCATGTGCCGCCCACGCTCCCGTGATCTTCATCACCCCTTTAAACAATTTCTTAAAAAAGTACCCGCTGGGATCGGTGGCATTCAGCGGATTATTGAGCACATAACTATAAGCGTTATAACTTTGTAAGTTGCTGGGCGACTGCACTACAGGATCGGCCTGTAACATGCGGCCTAGCGCGGCATCATACATGCGGCCATTCATGTGAATGATGCGCTTATCGCCGTCGATATCGACGGGCTCGTGGCCGGTATATCCACGGGTGTTAGCCGATATTTCTGCCAGTAATACCGAGGATAACGCGGTACGCTCATAATGCGCAATGCGCTCGGCTTCTGTTGGATCGATTTCCGTTTGCTGACCGAAGACATCGTAGCTAAAGCGTTTAACTAACTCGCCGCTGTCGTTGGTAATGGCGATGACTGAGCCGAGATGATCTTTATACAACCAGCGCAGCATGGTATTGCCATTACTGTAATAGGTTTGCATGGCATCACCTAAGTAACGCTTAATGTAAGTTTGCGGCTCACTGCCTTCAAAGTTATTACTATTATTAACGCTAGCGGCTTTTATGGTGAGTTCTAAATTGCCCACATAAAAGATGGTGCCCGTGCTATCGACCCGCTTAAAGCGCTTATTGTTGGCATCATAACTAAAGTCGGTCTCTTTACCATCCACATTAATGTGAGTGGCTTTATTGCGGCCACTGTAGGTAAATTCACGCCACGCGCTGCCTCCTTTTTTACCCCAGATTTGATTGCCATTGGCATCATAACCATAGGTTTCGGTAGCCTCGCCTGCTTTTGAGCGACTCAGCACGCCATGTAGTGGACCATCTAACGGGCCAGCGCTATCGGAGTAATAACCTAGCTGCCAACCTTCTTTCTCGGTCAACTCGCCATTGTTATGATATTGGTACTGCTCAATACCATTGACGCGGGTGATGCGATTGAGCTCATCGTACTGGAACGTTTGCTCATTGGATGCCGCCAGCTGCCTCGAGGTTAAGTTGTTGAGACTATCGAAACTGTAGCTGTCGGTTTGAATATGGTTACCACTGCTAATGCCATTTAAGCGCTTGGCATTATCGTAGCTCAATGTCATGGTTCGATTGCCTTTTTTATACTCGGTCAATAAGCCATCTTCATTAATATTGACAATTTCATGATAAAAACGCCCAGCGCTGCCCTCTCTTGCCTCTTGCTGCTTAAGTACTTGGTTATTTTGGTAGTGCTGGCGCAGACCGCGAGCCTCAATAAAGCTGCCGTCATTTTTACGGCGATAATCATCAAATTGCTGGAACACGCGGCCATATTCATCGAACTGGCTTTGCTGAATAACGCAGCGGCTGTTGATGGGATCGTAAAGGGATTCCCCTGTGATGCGTAAATCATTGGTTACATTATTGAAGGCCACATTGGCGCTACAATCGTTAGTGCCGTCAAGGTTGGTGAGGCTGGCGACACTGCGACCTAAATTATCGTAATAAAAGTGCCGTTGCCAACTGCCTGTTTTCTCCGAAAGCAGTCTGTGCTTATTATTGCCTGTGCCATAGGTCCAAAACATGTCTTCTGAGACCACATCACTGGTACCGGTGATTTTTTGCTGCACTTTGCGGCCAAGATTATCGTAATAAATATTAGTGATAACACCACGGGCATCGGTTTGCTGTGTCAACTGACCTAACGCATTGTACTCGTATAACCAATCACCGCGATTTTTATCTTGCATGCCGGTTTTACGGCCCAGCTTGTCGTAATCAATATGGCTTAGAATAATGTCATCGACATCGGAATGCACTGTTTCAAGGGCGCCAAATACATCATAGGTATAGGTTAAGCTATTGCCTTGCTCGTCGGTGACTTGATATTCTTCCCCGAGGGCATTATACCGAGTGGTTTTGGTTTGCTCGCCGCCGGGAATATCACCCGATAAGGTATTGGTTTGCACTCGGCCACTGGTGCTTTGGCTAGTAGTAATGCCGGTATTATCATCCACACTGGACACTACTCTATCGAGTGCATCGTAAGTACTGGTTACCGCGTCTAACCCTGGATCTGTGACCGAGGTGACTCGACCATATTTATCGTGAGTTTGCTCCCTAGTGTGCCAGCTGCCGAGTACATTACGGCTTGACTCTTTATAGCCTCTGCCTGCCTTGTCGATATATTGCTTTTTAAGCGCGACGCCATTAATTGATGTCACCGCCATGGTATAACAATCATTAACCGCTTCATCACAGGCCTTATTGAGCTTAGTTTGCTGGGCGCCCGACGGACTGTAACTGGCGACCTCTGAGCCAAAGGCATCAAAAACTGCTTGAGACTCGACACCATCGACATTGACCGCCTGTGTGGCCTGCCCCAATGCATTTCGGCTGATGACTTGCGATGCCAATATGCCATTTTGATGGGTTTTAACACTATAGCGGCCCGCTACGTCAAACTCGGTGCTGCTGGTGCGGGATATGGCCTCATCACACATGGCGTCGTTATGCACGGTTTTTTGAATGGCATTACCATGAGCATCGTAAACGTAATCGGTGATGAGCTTAGTATTACAGTTACCTTCTGGCTCAATGATTTCTTGGTTTAGCATGCCATTATCTTGATAACTAAAGCCGCTGGTACGCGTGACACTCACATCCCCTCGGCTATGTGTCACACTGGCCAAACTTAAACGGCCAAAGCGTCTTTGGTCTTCAATGCTACCATAAGTATTGCTGTTTTCAAGGCGCGATAAACTGTTCGCTTTAAGGCTCTCATTAATGGCACTTGTATTGCTTGTATGGATAAGATTCTCATCCATTTCGACAAATAAGCTAGGATCAAAAGACGCATAATGGCCAGTTTTACTGCTTAGCACATTGGCATATTCATCTTGCACTGTGAGCAGTTGCTGACAGTTATAACTACTGACATCCACACTTAAACCTACGATGGTATCTACATTGGCCTGACAATCGCGGCTTTCTTGCTGGTATACCTGATAACGGGTATAGCCTTGGTCTAACGCGTGACTTTGACTGACATAGCGGTTCTCCGCCATGGAAATGACAGTACCCGCCGCCTTTTTAATGGTTTTTAACGGCATACCTATAAAGGGGAAGGCTTGAGCGTATTGCGTTTCAGTAATAAAGCTAATGCCGCCTTTTTCCATTTCAGTTTCAATGGCTGCAAAGCCTAAATTCCCACGGCCAAATATGGCTCGTGCGCCATGATAACGGTAATTGACTGTTACTGTATCATTTACTGTGTTGGTGGGGGCATCTGTGGTGACGGATTTAACTAACGTCCCCGCACCTACAATATTCATGGTTCTAAAAGCCTCATCTTGCTCAGCCATTCCCTCTGGTAAGCCACTGGCCTTAGTATAAAGCGAAGACTCAACCATAGAGGCATATTCGATATGGGTTTCGATGCCCGTGCCTGTGGTGACTGATGACAGTAACCCTGGATACTTAACGCGACTACCGCCGTGGTACAGCTTTAAACTTTGTGAAGCTTGATTGTGCTCTTTATAAAGGAAATCTAAAAAGCCATCACTGTCGGCATCGGTAAAGAAACCGTATTCCATTTTATTCGGATCGAAATTCGGATCTGTTGGATCATCGGTAGGCGGCGAGAAACTCCAATCACTGATCGGTGTGGCTACACGATTGAACCCTCCTGTGACTGCCCCTCTTGAAATAGATTCATTATGGCTCCACTCATAACGGTACCATTTATTATCTGATGCATCATGGAAGACTAACTCAGTCCGGCCATCGCCATCAAGATCCCCCCCAATTGGCGGAATAGAACCAGATAAATTAGCATTGCTTTCAAAATCATCGCCTTTAACAAACTCTTTTCCAGTATTTAAGTGGTATTGCCAGCGCTCAGTCGTTTCGTTAAACAATACAATATCACTCAAACCATCACCATTTAAATCCATTGGTGTCGCATGTTTACCTTTTACGTAGATACTGTCATAGGTTCTGGCTGTATAGTGAGTAAACGTACAAATTGCGTTATTCCTATCACCGCGCCGACTAAAATCACGCAAGCATAAGGGATCGGTCGATGACATCTCTTCGGTGTTATTAGTGAAAATATATAAATTACGGTTATCTTTACCCCACAATAAAATATCAGCGAGACCATCTTGATTAACATCACTGCTTTGCCAACCTGAATTTATATGCGGTACAAGTGTAGTGTGCTCCCCCAGTATAATTCCCGTACCACGTAAATAAGCTTGTTCATTTTGACTCCACATATAAACGGTGATACTCGGCGTATTTTGAGTGAACGGATCTTTGGTTTCAATGATGTCATTGTAACCATCACCATTAAAATCCATCACTTTCATGTCAATGCCCAGATTAAGGGTACCTAATAAGGGCAACATTAATGCCTCAGACAATGTACCATCTGCCAGCACGTCAAACTGCTGCCAACGTGCATTATCCCTGTCATTGTCAGTATTGACTAAGAAATTAATGAGACCATCACCATCCGGATCGGTGGGCACTAACTTTGCGTTAGTTTTTAAATCTCCAGCAATATCAAATCCACGACACGACACTTCAGGATTATCTATACTGCCCAAACACAGCATAGCTCTCTTGGATGTCACATGGGTTAAGGTCACCAGATCACTGATCCCATCGTTGTTGGCATCCAGTACTAAAGCCACTCTTAAATTATCACCTTCAGGTGTGGTAATATTTTTTCGCCATGAGAGATCATGATCGCTTTGATTGAACACATCGCGATAATTAAATTTCACTGGCTGCTTACAGACATTGTTTAGGCCGCATTCGGTGATGCTGGTTAATTGCCTTTGAGCAATATCATTGTTAATAAAATCCAATTGATAATTGCGAATGAGGGTATTATGATGGGAATATACCTTCACCTCAGATAACTGCGCTTTTTGCACTAAATGTGCCGTTTTTATATAAACACTGCTTCTTATTGCACTTGTGTCCGTGTAATTAAGCTCAACTCTATTACCGCTATAATTAACTGCCGACAATACCTTTTCATTTTGCCCTTGTTCATCATAGGTATAATCAATTTGATTACTACTTTGGCGTAAATTATCTTGCGAATAGGCAATCAACCAAGAATGTGTGGCATGTCGCACAGCGCTATCACTAACAATTAACAATAAATTAAGCCTACTGTTTGCTGTTGCGCCATACACAGACAAGCTTTTATCTTTGGCTTCCACCTCAAATGAATCATCACTCTTATAAGTGATAACTAACTGACTGTCTATTTCAGTGACATATGTCGAGTCAGGTTGACCTTGCTCACCGGATTTAAGCAATAAACGTTGGCCGTCGAGACAAAAATTATCGTTTTCATCAAACTCAACGGGTCTGACAACCCCATCAAGCAAACGTGTGCTACCACAACGGCTGATCGCCGACATACCTTGCAGATCCCAGCCCATTCCCGCAATGCCTTCACGGCCTTGGCTGTTATAGGCTAACCCTAATGACGGTTTCACTCCGGCTTTGCCTGTCGGTAAACTAAAAGGCAAGCTATAGGTGGCGGCGCCGGACTCGTTAACTCTAAACTCCCCTGCGGTTAAACCAAATTCTGCCGAGGTATTGATTTCATCTTGACTTGGCGGCGAAAACTCAGCGACAGATTCTGGTGCGGCAAGCGGCTGAATAGGCGCTTCAACCATGCTGTCACCGGCTTCAACGGCCACTTCATTTGACCATTGGCTGCAAATTTGCGCATGCATACAGGCTTGCACTCGATACTCATAACGCCCTGATGCTTTAACTAACCCCAACTGGGTATGGGCATGATTATTCGAGACGAAGGTGGCAGGCTGGCCGTTCACGCTTTCTGTGATGCGATAAAAGATTTGTTCGCTAGATGTGGATGGGTTAATCGCCTGCCAGTCAAGGGTAAAATCACCTAGTGCAGGCTCAGATGCGCTTAATAGCGGCGTGTCTAATAATACATCTTCAGGATCGAGTGGATTAAAACCCAGTTCAATTTCGACACTGTCACTCACACCATCGCCGTCTGAATCACTATTTTGATTACAGTTACAGTGATCGTAAAATACGCTCGTTACCAGTGAAACTACATTTTCGCTGTAGACTACATACTCATCAGTTTGCACTAATGCATAAGCCACTTCACTGCGCGGTACGCCTGTTAATAGAAGCTCAACCCATTGACTGCGGCTCAAACCTCCTGCCTGTGTTTTTTCAAGCTCTGAGGGGAATAAAAAGGCAAATAAACTATCAACAAACTCAGCGGATGTTTGCGACAACGCAAAACGCTCCGCACCTTTGTTTGAGGTTAAAAATGCGGCAGTAATTTCATTGGTGCTCATGCCTGAATCATAGGCATAGGCAAAAAAGATTAATTCAGCGCGAGTGGGGGCACGGCCTAATAAACCATAGAATAGACCCGCGAAGCTGCGAAGCGGGACATTGGCCGTTTCAGGTATTTGCCAATCGGGTACATTCGATAAATTGGTTTGAATCAGTGAGCGGTCAATATCTTGCCAGCGCAGTGCAAACGGCCCGATTTGATGGCGATTAATGATATGCAATTGATCATCTTCGGTAGTGACATGTAAGTCACCATTGCTGAAGACTTGCGGCGCTTGCTTAACCCCTTCAAGCAGCGGATACATGAAGTGCTCTTCACCTGTATTGGCGTCGAGGCCATACAAACCACTGACATCATTGCCGCTATTATTGGCATCAATAACGGTATTGTTTGCGACTACGCCCACATAGAGTAACTGCTGCAATTCATTATTTTGATACGGATTAGCCTCTGTTAATAAGGTGGCCTTGGCATGAATCTCTCCTCGCAGCCGAGTTTGCCAGATGATCTTGGTCAAATAATCTAACTTATACATGTGACGGTTTGTGGCGCCGATATAAATCACGTCATTGGCATTAATGTCTTTATCTAATGTTGGCGCTGCGGTAATACTGACGTCCGCAGGCGTATCTGCGGGTAAAGTAAACGGCCAACGATTGAGGTTTTGACCGTCTTTTAGTGCATGCACCGATTGCCTCGAGCTCACATACACCACTCCATCACGACTGACCGTTGGACTGGCATTAGTTAACTTACCTCCGGCAAAGCCGGAGGCTTATTTGGGTGACGCCCTAAAAGGGCTTAAGTCCGTGCCCAAGGCACTATCTACATTCCGAGTGTTAATTGATCCCGATG
>NZ_JAKIKS010000155.1 GCF_023284005.1 Shewanella surugensis | reverse complement strand
ATTTTTAGTCATTGCGATGTTCCTTTTGTTAATTGTTGATCGGCCAAGATCAATTAACAGGTTACATCGCAATGCTTTATCCTCATACACCAGAAACGACTATAGCTCATCATCATGCAGGCGCTGCGTTACTACTTGGCTTATAAACATTAGTTATCGTGAAATTGAGGAGATCTTTGCTGAACGTAATATCCATTTTGATCACTCAACCCTGAACCGTTGGGTTATCAAATATGCGCCGCAACTTGACGCTAATTTCAGAACCAAAAAACGTCAAACGCTCGGTTCATGGCGTATGGACGAGACCTACATCAAGGTTAAAGGCCAATGGGTGTACTATTATCGCGCCGTTGATAAAAAAGGTGATATTGTGTTTATTTGAGTGAAAAGCGTGATGAAGCCGCTGCACTGCGGTTTCTTAACAAAGCGATTGATCATAATGGTCTACCACATCGGGTGGTTATCGATCAAAGTGGGGCCAATATCGCTGCACTTGACGCCCTTAATATTCGGTTGTGGTTAATGGGATGTATGCTGTTAATGATTGAGGTACTCGACGTCAAATACCTCAACAACATAGTGGAGCAAAGTCACCGTAAAGTGAAAGGTAAAATGCATCAATGCTTAGGTTGGCAGTCTTGGCTTGGCGCTGAAGCAACATTATCGGGTGTAGATGTTTGGTCAATGATTAAGCAAGGACAGATAAAAACGGAGAGTAACATGACACCCTGGGAGCAGTTTTATGCTTTAGCGGGATAGTTCTATCTGAGGGACTGTACGCGCTTCATTTATAGCGATGTTATCTGAGTTTGCGACAGAACCGTCAACTTTGCGACAGAACCCAGTTAAGTCAATCTTCATAAATAACAGGCAAGCCACAAGAGTTAGCACCAACAAAGTCACGAAATAACCGAAGGTGCTATTGGCCATAATAGCAGATCCCACCACCGGCCCTACGGCTTTACCGATGTAACAGACCATATAATAGGCTGAATTATAAGACAGGTTTTTTTGGCTGCAACCTTGAGAAAAAACCTTGGCATACAAAGGGGTAACACCCAAAACAAAAATTTCACCAATAGACCATATGACAACAGACATCACGATAATCATCGTCATATTACCCAACGTAACCATCCAAATCCCCAAAAATACCAGCACGACACTGAGCATTGACAGCAGATTTTTCGAATATTTTCTCTCTAACAGCGGGCTGATAAATTGTAGGGTAAAGATGATGACGGTGCTGAGGATCATATATTGGCTAAACTGCTTTGCTGAAACACCCGCATAATTTTGTAGGTAAACCGGGTAAGCTGAAATGGTTTGAAAGAAAATGATGTAAGTGATCAGCGTTGCCAACAACCATTTTGAGATGTTACGATCTTTTATCGCTTTGTTCGGTAAAATAAAACTCTTCGAATGTATTTTAGCGGCATCGCTATCGCCTGCTTTTTTGCCTAGTCTCGACACTTGTAACAGGCCAAAACAAAAAAAAATCAGCGCGACACTATAAAACAACACAGCAGGTGAATCAATAAGCAGGCTTATCAGCACAAAGGCTATGCTGGAACCGAAATTAAGCATGACCCTTCTCAGGAAGTTGGCAATCGCTGCATTTTCAACACTGATGGTGTTAGTTAACAGCGCGGCATTGATCGGCGAAAACAATCCGAGACAAATGCCTGTCAAAAATCCAAACAGTGAAAACAAAAACACACTTTGTGCGTATAAACCGATACCGACAAACAAAAACACCAAACACAACAGCAGCAACATGTTGGCCGCTCTTAAGCTGCATAAGGTGTCAATTTTCAATCGCAGTAATAGCTTTTGCACCACAAAACAATAGAATGACGCAAACATCGATCCCAGCAATTGCCCAATCGTTGCACTGACCAGCACAACAGACGACATATAAAGATCAAAATTATAAATGTCATGGGCAATGATCTGAAAAAGTGCCAATAACGCTATCCCAAACGAAAAAACAATCAGGGACAGGTAATCTATAAAATATTCTTTAAAAAGGTGGTAGCTTTGCTTTATCATAAAGTACTGTAATTGTCGGCCAGTTGTTTCATAATATTAAAGCCTAACAGGCTCGCCTTGGCAAAATAGTCCATCGGCTTTTCGCTTACCACCGAGCTTTTTTGGAATTGACATGCCGTTTCAATCGTCATACACAGACAGTCATATTTATAATTCACAAAGTGCCTGCCGATAGATATATCACGATTCTCAACTGGGTTATCCCGGATCTCAAGTCCACCTAGTGCGGTTAAACGAGTGACAAAAGCATCGGCTTCAGACGTTTTATTGATATTTCCATCAATGTTCACGTATGGCTCGACAATTCTTTCATCGCCGTGAATATCAATAAACAAATCTGGTGGAAAGTCTTCCATGCATCGTTTGATGAACGACAATTCAGGACATTTTTTGTTGTCATCCAGCAACCATCCCCGGTTAAGATCCACACCTTCAGTGTTGGTTCTGTGCATGCCATATTGAACGCCATCAGGATTGGCATTATGGACAATGTGCATATTGTACTTGCCCAATAAAACGGCCATTGTATCGGAATGCTTGTCCATATACTCAGCCACACCTTCCATAAATGGTCCTGTATTGCTTTCACCCGAATGTTGTCTGGAAATTATCCACACGTTGTTTTTGACATTGGCACTGTCGCAACCATAGCTGAAAATCTCAACATTGTTGCCTTTTACCGTTGCTTCGAGCTGATGTGAAAACAGATATTTCAACGATGAATACATCGCCGACAATACCTTGTGTTGGGCCAGGGTATAAGGAATAAAATAACCCAGCTGTAATTTCTGCGCCGCCTTGACACAATGGATCACAATGGTGCCATTGGGTAAAAGTTCAGTATTTAACGCCTCCCATTCACCCCCATCATATGAACCGACCGCGACAAAAGATTTCCAAGCCTCAGGGTAAGATGCATTGAATACCCCATCAATTTCAACACTAAAGGGCGTTTCATAAATATCGCTAATATCACAGAGAAACCACTGATAGTCTTTTTGATTAGAGTCTTTGTTGATTTGGGCATAAATGACATTGTCAGCGATGTCCTTTACGTTGAAGTTGCCTGCTTCGATAGTTGAATCAATCTTCATGACGTACACTCTCTTCTTGTGTTGTATACAACTGGGTATTTTTTAGGATTAAAAAATCCCGGTATAACTGCGCTTGATCTTCATTCCACATCACAATACTGATGGCTATATCGGATATTTTATTGACCTGGGTATCGATGAATTGGCCCACCTCAATTTTTGAGATAATGCTATATTCACTCTCTACATGGGGTTCAACGATTTGCGTAACAACGCCATTTTTAAGCGGATAGCTGGCAAAACATGCAAATTTTTTCAAATTTGCAGCAAACTCATAAGCCGGATACATTGATAATTTCAAATGTTCTTCACGTATCTTGATACCAAAGCATTTCTCATGTAATTCAGGTACTAATGCACCGGAAGGCCTTGCCGCAATTTCAAGAAAAACCAGTTCCCCATTTTTTCTTTCAAACACTTCAAGGTGTGTCATGCCGTTTTTGGGCGGTTTAATCACATCCAGAACGTGTTGGTTATACTCTCTCAGTTTTTTAGACATATCTGAGTCTGGGGCCAACATGCAACTGCCCAACGGTTTTCCTTCAATAAATTCATAACAAGGATACATGTACTCAAAAACCTGGACAAAAATAAGCGTTTCATTCTGTACAAAAGAATCGATGTGGTACAATTTGCCTGATACAAATTCATCAAACTCAAAATCCATATCACTGATGTAATGTTTGACAGATATAAAGTCAGCAAAAGTTTTGACCCTTTTAGTGCCTATACTGCTGTACTTATCGATGGGTTTGGCGAAAAACCCGAGCCCTAACTCGGCTACCGTATCCTGATATAATTGTTTAAAATCAACTGTTAGATGGTCAGATTTAGGGGCTGAAATATAATTTGGCACCACAAATTCATGTTTTACCAGGTCTTTCATAATGAGCTTGTTGTTATAGCGCATCATGTCGTCTGTGGTTAAATGGTAATGGACACCGAGGCGTCCACAAGTTGTTACGGCAGCTTCTGCACTGGTCACAAAATCAAACTCGGAAATGTTGAATTCGTGGATGTATTCATCCACGACCTTGATAATTTCATTGAAATCAGGTTCTTCATCGGCCATCGAAAAAACGGCATTAAAATGATACTGACGGTAATCTTCAGATGAAGTATCACTGCTGTTATGGTAAAGCACCAAAACCACATCATTGCCACAGATGTTAAGCTGTGAGTAGTCAATTTTTTTGTTGAACCTGGCATCCTGTACCATAAAAATGGTGTTTTGTGTCTGCATTTTATGCCTTTCGATAGCGGCTGAAAAATACGCCCTTGCATTTAACCAGGGGGTATCACACTGCCCTTGTAGCAACCGATTTAAATGGGGCAGAAAACTTTTGGAAAACGCCGAACTGCTTGCCTTGGGGATCAGGGAAGGCAGGTTGTCGATGGCGACAATATGCAAAACCGCATCACCCGTTTTGACCACATGTGCCGGTTTTTCGAAAGTCGACGTCGTGTCATATAACTTAATCGGATTGTTGTTGTTGGTTTCACAGCCAATATCAACAATCAGGCGAAGCTTTTGATCGGGGTTGAGTGACGTTTTATCAATAAAGGTACCGGTAGTATTGGAAGCACTGACACAATTGAAAACGATATCATAATCAACCATAGTCGCAAGCGTTTGCGCACAACCTGTTTCGTGTCTGCCCCAAACCTCATAATCAATGGCAAAAGCATCCAGATATTGACGTACCCCTTCACCGCATCTGCCGTTACCAATGAGTAAAATATTTTTTTGATCAAATGCCGACTGATGTATAACGTCTTTCACCAACCTACTGTCGTCAAGAAAGTTGTCCAGACATAAAGGCAGTTTGGCGATTTTTCCAAGCTGAATATCTTGATAAACCAAGATGCCGACCAATGCACCGGCAATGCCTGCATGTTTGCCAAACGCGGCAATACGCTCGCCTTGCGCATCGGTTAAAAACTCCAGGTCAAAATGAGTGCCTTTGTCGGATACAAACCGGTCAAGTAGTTTCCTGACTGTTTTTTTTTCATAAAAGTTACGTTCATTGTTATAGGCATGAGCAAAATAAATATGTTTATGTCCTAACCCTGGTTCGTCTTCAATATGTTTCAAACCAAGAATAAAGGCGTTGTCCGGTGCAGTATGCCAGCTATCTGCAGCGACAATCCGGCATCCGCTTCGCAGGTAAGCCTCGTCATCAATCGCCCTGTTAGACGAAGATTCAACCACCACCTCATGTCCCTGGGTTATCAAAAACTCAGTGTGCTCTGGTATAATAGGCACCCTTTGCTCATTAGCTTTTTTTTCCGTTCTTATCCATAACAAAGCCATATCAATACATTATTTTCTTTACATTTATCGAGTGTGAAGCAGTCAAAAAAGCAGCATATTGTTGTTCGAATGTCACTCGGTCCCCAATATTGTACTCTGTCGGAGCATCGGTAATATCATAAACCGTACAGTTTGAATTCACCGAAATCAGCTTAAATCCTGGGGGGGGAGTCAACTTCTCTGGAGTTGTATGAATAGAGCCAAAATTGAAAATCACTCTTTTTCGCCTACCCGATGACTGCCGATTTTGCATTCTTTCACCTAGCGCATTGTTAAACACATCCTGAGACTGGGGGATTTCTTTAAATCCGACATCAACCACCTCAGCTTCAAAAACGGTGGTATTTTCCAGATATTTGCTTTTTCTGTTAATGGCCGGAATATTGCCTAAAAATAAGGCCTCACCAATCCTGATCTCATTGATAAATGCAGGTAAAGGTTCGGATTCCAGTATTGACAGCACCGCAGAACCACCGACGGACACCGTATTGAAGTGTACACCTGTTTTTTCGCTGGCGTCCTTAGCGACTCCAGCAAACTGCTGCAGATTTTCAATCGTTGGCATAAGCCCGCTGCAACAAGCATAATTGGTGGTAACCCCTTCAATTTTAATATTTTTATTATTCAGTTTTTTTATTGCTGAAATAAATTCAACCAGTGTGTGTGGCTGTATGCCTTCTCTGCAGTCACCCATATCCACCGAAATAATGATTTTATGAGTGATACTCTGCTTCAAGGCTTCTTGTGCCACTTTTTTAATTGAGTGCATGTTACTATGATAGCTAACACTGACATGCTGGATCATATTGCCATATTCCTCAAGTCCGACTTGAGCAATCAAAGTCGTACCTGCACCATAATTTGATGCAGCATTTGCTATGGCAATGTTGTCAATATTCGCTGATTGTAACAGAAAGCCGACAACTTCGGCACAGTGTTCAACGCCCTTTACTACCACTTGCAGCCGGAGGTTTCTCAAATCGCACAATCTATTCAAGTAGTCGATGTTATTGATAATTGATTTTTTATTGAAAGTCAAAGTTGGCATGATGACTCTGCCTTATTACTGGTAACTGAAACCATGGTTTCTTTTAATTCTGAAAGCGCTGAAGGTTTATCTTTTCCGGGAAAGAAAAGATTGACGCTCTCATTATTTGCATACTCAGCAATATTGTTTCTTAGCATGGTATCAACTTGCGGCAAATAGTTCCATCTGACTGTAGGGTGCAATGAATGTGCAAGATGGTATGAGTCACCAATCGGAAAAATATTGTGCTTGATGATGAATCCAGTAATGCCTTCGAATTTTGTTGGTCTGCCCAGGATCATTTCTCGCTCATGGTAAGGGACGTTATCGGTACAATCTGTATACCAGCGATGTAATGCAATGTGGGCAATCCAATAAAACAATGGATACGTAATAAATACTGGCACGATGTATAGAAATATCATTTCATAATACAGGCCAAAGTAACTGAATAGAGTTACGATCACTGCGACTGAAGCAAATCTTAAAGGACTACCGTTAAGCACAACAGATACACATTCCCTAAATCTTTGAATCAAACCTTTTGGTGTCAATGGAAAAAGTACACCCAGTACAAACTGTGTATTGGTAAGACCCGGTTTAAAACCGACATCCGTCATCTCTATCAAATCAGGGTCATAAGGCATAGCAATCGCTTTGTGATGCGTTTTTACATGGGTTGTGCGACGTTGTTTTGCATTCATCATGAAAGCCGGATATTGAAAAAGTATATCGGTAAGTAACATACTCAATTTTCTGTCCGGCATAAGCGCCCCATGAATGGCCTGATGGCCAATTTCTTGGAGACTTCTGAACCTGCCGGTAACAAAAAGAACCAGCAACAATTGAGCCACCATCAGGTCTGTCATGCTGAACAACAACACAGAAATAATTATATACAAGTAAGTCCATATAAACGGAAATACCCCAATCAGGTTGTTCAATTTTATGTTTTTTTGCTTTTCGACACCCAATCGGGAAAATTTCTTTCGCAGATCTGAATATGAAAAGTTGGTTTCGGAAGTGTTTTTTTGTTCGAAGGTTACTTTTGATTTTGATGGTAAATGATGAAAATGGTCTATTATTTGCAATAATAAGGCGATTAGCAGCAATGTTAAGATAACATAAAACAAAGGTTGAACACTCATACTAATATCCCTTTACTTCTGGAGTTGTTATGTAATTCTCTATTCTGGTCAAGTACAACCGGGCATCTATTTTTGTAGCTTTTCATAGTTGATCTCAACAGTCTTAGCGATTCTAACGGAAATAGTGATCGATCCGTTATAAATCTAGGGGGCAGATTCCCTAAGATACAACTAGGGGGTTTACCCATGATTCCACTTATTCCAATTATTCCAATTATTAACATCTACCCATACTGACCAAATGTCTTGCTCTAATGCTTGTGTGGAAACAGTACAGCTAGTTTCAAATACCTTTGTTTTTGACATCGTTATATCCTTTTATTTTGGGCCTAGCTTGATTACTTATTTAAATCTATACCAAATATGTTTACAGCAAGTCCCTTAGAACATGTTAATCATATGAAATTATGGAATAAATAATTTTAAAAATAAATATGACTTTAATCGTAAGATATAAACCATTAGATAAAGGAGGAAGGATAGGTCGTGCGTAACCTTGATTTTATCTCCAAGTGTTGAACCTACCAGCGATGAAAAAGCCTTATCACTGGTAGCATTCATCACCAAAATCCAATGTTAAAACACCAGACATCCTACCAACTCAAACCTAATATTTACCAAGTTGAATGATAGCGAGGAAGATATGCTGAAGAGCATATGGCATTCATGGCTAATCAAAGATTATGTTGTAAATAAAGGTGTCTCTGCTGATAACAAAAGCGCCCCAAGTAGCTTGAGTTATATTCAATCTACATTAGCCAATACTATGGAATAGTCACGCACTGGCCTAATAACACCCTCCCCCTTCATTTACTAAGAGTGGTGTTATTGAGCCACTCAATGATAAAGATATAGTCGTAATAAAGACCACTAGTGGTCTAATACCGCATGTTATAGGCAACTGAAGACTGCTTATAACAACTACTAATGAAAATCTAGAAGGTTTAATATATGTACGAAGAAGTAAGGAAACAAAAAGAGAAAAAGACTGCGTTAGGCGTAAAATCACATATTCAAAAAATTAAACCTGCAGACAGAAGGAGCGAGTCAGCTCTATCTGGCCTCTCCCCGAATACGAGAGATCAACTTCAATTAAAACTAGGTGATGCTTACAAAGCTCCCTGTGTGGTCCAACGGGTTTTAGGAAACAGGGGGATCGATGCGCAGGGTAAATTAGTCACAGAAGAAGGAAAACCTTCTATAAAATATCAGGTGACGGACACTAAAGAAGTAAGACCAGGAGAGTGGGAATATAAATTAGACTATGTAGATATCCCTTTATCGAAAGGGTGGGTTAAAGACACCAGTCCATTCAATTTCCATGATGAAACAGATATTGTGCTTAAAGAGGGACAGGTGATTATAACTGATAATAATTTGCAAAAAGCTGTCTCAAATCCTGGGACACCGATTGGGGAGTCTGGATATTTTTTCGAAATAAATAATAAAGAAATCCGCCTTAAATCAAAAAATGAGCCCGCTTTGAATCTCGTACTCAAACATCAACCTCTTGAAGTCATATATAAAAATCAAACAACACAGAAAGAAACCAAATACGATACCACGGCCGTTGACAGTCTAATTACTTCGCCGTACGAGAAGAATGGGCTAGGAACATTACTAGTTGGAGCCTTTTTCATACAAGAAAAAATGAAGAAAACTAAATACCTATCCCTTTCTTCGGCTAATACAGCACCGAATTTTTGGCATCACTATGGTCTGGATGAACGAAAGGCGACGGATATTAACTCTAAGCAGTTTAACATCAAGCCAATCATGATAGTGTATGATCCGCCGCGAGAACTAAATAAAAGTGAACAATAAGAACTACGGCTCTTGTTTTTTGCCTAAGCCCATAACAAAACCTAAAAATCATTAAAACGCTTTTTAGCCCAATTGATATAAGAGATGGGCTGACTTAACAATTCCCCCATTAAGTGAGCCTATTAACAGAATAGATAATTACCCTCAAGTGCCGCCCCTCTAAGAACCGTACGTGCAACTTTCACTGCATACGGCTCAAGCCTCCACTAAGGCATCATATGACACCCAGCAACCTACAAAGCATTTAGGACAGGTTCGAACCATGAGTTTCAACTTTTCCTATTCTGTTTTCGCTTATAGAAATAATCAGCAAATTCAGGATTATAAGGTGTTGCCGAACGTCTGATTTTTACGTGCCTTTTTATTGGCGTTCCAGCGATTTGAACCAGATTAAATTGGCTATCCATGTTCGCTATTTTCTGCCAGCCGTGAAACTGCCATTGGCCTTTACGATTCAGAAAATATTTATGAGCGACCCACCGTTTACCTTTGGTAGGGTGGCGCCTAACAGCCCATCGCCAGAGTGTCTGGAATATTTGATGGCTAACATAGGAGAAAGTGCGTTTGGCTACACAGTGGCTGTAGTAATTAGCCCAACCCCGCAGTTTAGGATTCATCATTTTGATAAGCTCATTAACTGCGGTGGATGCCTTTTTCCTGATGAGAGCTCGTATATTCTTTAAGAATAATAGAACGTTGGTTTTGCTCGGTTTAATGAGTAGTTTGTCTTTGTATTTTCTAAGGTTAAAGCCTAAAAAATCAAAGCCATCATTAATATGAATAACCTGCGTTTTCTCTTCAGACAGTGTTAGTCCTCTTTCTTCTAAGAAGTTAGCTATCAGCGGTTTTATTTCGTTTTCAAGTACTTCCTTTGAATATCCTGTGACGACGAAATCATCTGCGTACCCTATAAAGTTGACTCT
>NZ_JAKIKS010000154.1 GCF_023284005.1 Shewanella surugensis | reverse complement strand
AAACTGGTGTTGAACTTTACTTTTAGCCATAACCATTTATCCACTCAAAGCCTTACTTTAACTATAGTTCAGTTTTAGTAGCTTATGGCTGAGACTTGTCGGTAATCAGGTTTATTTTTAATGAGAATGGCAGTACCCAAAAAGAGAAAAGGCCAATGTTGATTGACCTTCACCGTCTTATTGATCTTTACCTTGATTAGAATAATTTACTTCCCCAGCCGAGTTTGGTTCTGAGTACATGAAAGTAATTATGTCCCTTAGGATGGATGAGCTTTAAGGTATCTTGGCTACGTTTGATAATGATTTTATCACCGGGCAATACTGCTAAATGGACATGCCCATCGCAACTGACTTCTAAGTTGTCACTATTATGAGGGGAAACCACTACAGTGATAATACTGCTAGCATCAACAACAATGGGCCGACTTGATAAGGTATGAGGAAACATGGGAACTAAAATCATCGCCTCTAAATTGGGGGTTAAAATGGCACCGCCGGCGGAAAGAGAATAAGCGGTTGACCCTGTCGGCGTGGCGATAATCATGCCATCAGCACGTTGGCTATACATGAATTGATCATCGATATAGACTTCAAATTCGATCATATGGGCAATTTTACCAGGATGTAAAGCTGCTTCATTGACCGCCGTATTACAAGATTTAAGTTCACCATGTCGATGGACTTCAGTTTCAAGTAAGAAGCGGTGTTCGGTCTCAAATTCACCCTTTAATACATTTTCTAAAATAGATTCAAAACCTTCTGGTGGTAAGTCGGTTAAAAATCCTAAATTACCGCGATTAACACCGATGACACAAACGTCAAATCGGGCGAGCACGCGCGCAGCGCCCAACATATTGCCATCCCCCCCTACAACAATGGCCAAATCACACTGCTGGCCTATTTCGAGTAGGTCAACAGCTTTTACATCAGGACCGATTTCATCGGCCACTCTGTCTTCAACTAGAACGGTGAGCCCTTGAGTGCAGAACCATTGGACTAAGCGCTTAAGGGTGAGGTGTGTGCCATGATGATTGGGTTTACCGATTAAGCCGATAGTCTTAAACTTACTTGTCATAAAATATTTAATCCATTGTTCGGGGTATTAGGCCCGTAACCTTTGAAGATGCAGGATTCAGCTGGAATTTAAAGCCTTTTAGGCAAAGTTTTGAACAGATAACCTAGTGATTCTAAGCTGATGTTCAGTAACGCAGCATAAAAGAGTTTCCCCTTTGCTTCAAAAGAGGGCCTATTAGGAGCCATTAAAACCAACCACTTCTTTGTTGCATTATCTCAAAAGGTGCCTACATTCCTTCAATAATGCGCCTTGAATTGACAGATTTTACTGGCGCTGAAAATATGCGTTTTCAAAGGTTACGGGTATAGACCTTGAAACCTGAGAATAGATCCCCATAATATGCTCATAACTTGCAGAAACAAAGCATTTTTAGTCGGAGCAAAAATGAGTAAAGAATCGAATAAAGCTGAAAACATTCAAGCAGAAGATATTGAAACTGTTACAGAAGAAGTGCTGGAAGGGGAACTGCTTAACGAGACGGAAGAAAATGAAACGAGTGTGATGGATGAGCTTACACAAGCTAATTTTCGTGTTGAAGAATTGGAACAAGCATTAAAAGCGGCTGCAGCGAAAGTTGAAGAGCAAAAAGATTCTGTGATCCGTGCTGCGGCGGAAGTGGATAATATTCGTCGTCGTGCAGCGATAGACGTTGAAAAAGCCCGTAAATTTGCCCTCGAAAAATTTGCTAATGAATTACTGCCTGTTCTTGATAATTTAGAGCGTGCATTAGAAGGGACTGACGCCGAAGATGAAGCAACCAAGAGTCTTTGTGAAGGTGTCGATCTAACACTTAAAGGTTTTGTCGGTGCGGTTGGCAAATTTGGTTTATCGCAAGTGAGTCCTCAAGGTGATGCATTTAACCCTGATTTACATCAAGCGATTGGTATGCAGCCAAGTAGCGAGTTTCCAGCCAATACTGTGATGGCTGTGATGCAAAAAGGCTATGTATTGAATGAACGTTTACTTCGTCCTGCGATGGTGATGGTTTCACAAGGCGAGTCATAATCTGATTCGTTTACGAACATTAAAAAAGGACTGCGTGCGCAGTCCTTTTTTATTGATTATTTCAGCATATGAATGTGGGCCTTAAGCAAGGTAATTTTGGATTTGCTGTAAAATCCCTTCAGCATCCAGTTTTAAATCCGCTAGAATTTCACTGGCTTCGCCGTGCTTAATAAATTCATCAGGTAGACCAATCTGCAGTACCGGTTTAGGTAATTTGATTTGTTGTAAGACTTCAAGTACCGCTGAACCCGCTCCACCCATAATCGCATTTTCTTCCACAGTGACTAATACATCGTGGGTTTGTGCGAGCTCTGTGATCAGCATCACATCAATAGGTTTCACAAATCGCATATCGACTAGAGTGGCATCGAGAATGTCTGCAGCGACTAAACTATTGGCGAGTAAAGTGCCGAAATTCAAAATGGCAATTTTTTTACCTTGGCGCTTAATCAGCCCCTTACCGATAGGAATAGAGGTTAGTGCTTCAACTTGTTCAGCCCCCGTCGCAGAGCCTCGAGGATAACGTACTGCCGTGGGTCCTTCTTGGTAACGATAGCCGGTATAGAGCATCTGACGGCATTCGTTTTCATCTGATGGCGTCATGATCACCATGTTGGGCACGGTTCGCATAAAACTGAGATCGAATGCACCTTGATGGGTTGGACCATCGGCACCCACAATTCCACCGCGATCAATAGCAAATAATATCGGCAACTTTTGCAAGGCGACATCGTGGATTAATTGATCATAGCCTCGTTGCAAAAATGTGGAGTAAATAGCAACAACAGCTTGATAGCCTTCACAGGCGAGGCCTGCAGCCAAGGTTACCGCATGTTGCTCAGCGATGGCCGCATCAAAATATTGCTGAGGAAAGCGTTGAGAAAATTCGACCATTCCAGAACCTTCTCGCATAGCGGGCGTGATGGCGAGTAATTTCTCATCGGTTTGAGCCACATCACATAACCATTTTCCGAATACTTGAGAGAAGGTCGGTGAACTGGGCTGTGCGGTGGGTTTTTTAAATTGCGTAGGATCAAATTTAGGCACGGCATGCCAGCCGATGGGATCTTTTTCCGCAGGCTCATAGCCCTTCCCCTTTTTGGTCATAATATGCAGAATTTGAGGCCCTTTAAGCTGGCGCATATTACGGAGTGTTTCAACGAGTGAATCCACATCATGGCCGTCTATGGGGCCGATATAATTAAAACCAAATTCTTCAAATAAGGTACCCGGAACCACCATGCCCTTGAGATGTTCTTCTGTGCGTTTCGCCATTTCTTTGATGGTGGGCATATTTTTCAGCACTTTTTTACTGCTTTCACGAATGCTGGTATAGAAACGGCCTGACATTAATTGCGCCAGATGATTGTTGAGTGCGCCGACATTCTCAGAAATTGACATTTCGTTATCATTCAGTACGATAAGCATGTCATTATGGATGTCTCCGGCATGATTAAGTGCTTCAAATACCATGCCGCCTGTCATTGCACCATCACCAATAACGGCCACCACTTTACGATTAGCTTGCTCTTTTTCAGCAGCAATCGCCATGCCTAAGGCGGCACTCACAGAGGTGCCTGAATGACCCACGCTGAAGGTATCAAATGGACTTTCTTCACGCCAAGGAAAAGGATGGATCCCACCTTTTTGGCGTATGGTATGCATGCGATCGCGACGACCCGTTAAAATTTTATGTGGGTAGGCTTGATGTCCTACATCCCAGATTAAACGATCGAAAGGGGTGTAATACACATAATGTAAGGCAACAGTGAGCTCAACTGTGCCTAGGCCAGAAGCAAAATGTCCACTTGAAGTCGCAACAGACTTGAGTAAGAAGGCTCTAAGTTCATCAGAAACTTGAGGTAATACAGACTGAGGTAGCTGTCTTAGCTCTTCTGGGGTGCCTGCCTGCGCAAGCACAGGGAATTGAGATATATCACAGCTCATAACGAGATTCTTTGTTTCTTTTTATACTTTTCGCTCAATAATATAACGAGCAAATTCGGCAATTAGCTGGCTATTGTAGGGTAATTTTGCCAGCGCTGATAGTGCATCTTGGATTAAAGTGTGTGCGGTTTGTTGTGCTCCTGCTAATCCCAGTAGCTTAGGGTAGGTACTTTTATTGGCATTGGTATCAGAACCTTGTGGTTTTCCGAGCTCTTCTGTACTGCCAGTAATATCCAAGACATCATCTTGTACCTGAAAGGCCAGTCCCACAGCGTCGGCAAAATCCAATAACCGATGACGTTCATCATCATTTGTTTCTGCAGCAATGATGGCCAGTTCAACGGCGCAACGGATCAATGCTCCGGTTTTTAAGCTATGTAACTGGGTTAACGTTGCTAAGTCGATTTTCTTATTAGTCGATTTAAGATCAATAGCTTGGCCACCACACATGCCATTATAGCCAGCAGAGCTGGCTAACACTTTGACCATCGATAAACTTTGTTTAGCGGACAGCCCTGATGTGGGCTCACTGATAATGTCAAAAGCCAAGGATTGCAGGGCATCGCCGGTTAAAATGGCGGTTGCCTCATCAAATGCGATATGCACAGTGGGTAGTCCTCGCCTGAGATTATCATCGTCCATAGCCGGTAAATCATCATGAATCAAAGAGTAAGCATGAATACATTCAATCGCTGCTGCAGCAGGATCCAGTTTGTTAAGATCCACTCCTAACATGTCGCCAACCGCATAAACAAGAAAAGGACGAATGCGTTTTCCGCCAAGCAGCGCACCGTGTTTCATTGCGGCTTTAAGTTGCTCATCCGTGGTGGTTAATTCATCAATGACCTTGGTTAAATGAGTATCGACTCGGTGCTGATAATGTTCGATTGTTTTCAGTAACAATTACACATCCTCTGGCTGATAAGGGCTGGGTTCTGCATCATCTTCTTGCATTAAAATAGCGACTTTCTGTTGCGCATGTTCCAGTTTTTGTTGGCTGCTACGAACCAGCTTGATACCGCGTTCGAATTGTTTTAAAGCATCATCAAGGGAAACATCGCCTTGTTCTAGGTCAGTCACAATTGTATCAAGTTCAGATAAAGATTCTTCAAAAGTGAGATTTTCAGGTTTTTTAGCCACGGTGACAATTCCTCAATTTAAGCGATACACACGGTATATCAGCTGGGGGCTAGGGTCAAATTATGCCGTTTGTTTTTTTGTGCAGCAAACAGGGTTGTATCGCGTTTTTGAGACGGCAGTGTCAATTAGTCTTAAACAGCAGGAGAACATTATTAGGCTCTGTTAAACGTTGCTGGTGATTTCTGCAGCAGTTTATTGATACAAGGCAGAGTTTGTGTTGCGTCGTTATTCTTGATGTGGATTCAAACGTCATTCACCTTCCTATCCATGGGCCGACTATCAATAAGCGATAACGCCGTGAGAAAGGAGTTACATCAACTGCTCATTTTGTTTGTTATATAAGCAAACGTGTTGTTTATCGCTCATTGAAACCATTTAGTGCTTAATGTTTTGAGATCTGGCCCGATAGTATGAATGGGATGTTTTTTTGTGCTCCAACCATCAGTGACTTTTAGTGTGGTTGACAGCCTGAAGCCAAAATAGAGAAGTAAGGAATAATTGTGGATTTAGCAACATTAATTGGATTGATCGGGGCGTTTGTATTTGTAGTGATCGCCATGACAAATAGTGGTGGTTTAGAGATCTTCTTTAATGTGCCTTCCATATTGATTGTGGTTTTGGGATCATTATTTGTGGTCATGATGAAATACAATTTAAAGCAATTTTTTGGCGCGGCTAAAATTGCCATTAAAGCCTTTATGTTTAAATTGGATATTCCTGATGACTTGATAGAGCAAGCCGTTGTGATGGCAGATGCTGCTCGTAAGGGGGGATTTCTAGCCTTAGAAGAGGCACAAATTAGTAATAGTTTTATGAAAAAATCGGTTGATATGCTCGTGGATGGCCATGATGCAGATGTTGTGCGTGATGCGTTAGAAAAAGACATATTGCTCACGGAGCAACGCCATAAATTAGGTATCGGCATTTTTAGATCTTTTGGTGATGTCGCTCCTGCAATGGGGATGATTGGGACCTTAATTGGGCTGGTGGGCATGTTATCCAATATGGACGATCCTAAATCCATCGGTCCTGCGATGGCCGTGGCTTTGTTAACCACATTATATGGAGCGGTGCTGGCGAATATGGTCGCGATCCCTATTGCCGATAAGCTCAGCTTGAGAATGGGAGAGGAAATGCTCAATCGGCATTTGATTATGGATGCCGTGCTGGCCATTCAAGATGGGCAGAATCCTAGAGTCATTGACAGTTTTTTGAAGAATTATTTGTCAGAAAAGCAGAGGACTATCGATACCATGGATGGTAATTAGTTTATGGTTAAATTTAAAGGAAAGTGTGATTGTCCTCCACCCGGAGCCCCTATGTGGTTGGCGACGTTTGCCGATTTGATGTCTTTATTGATGTGCTTTTTTGTGTTGTTACTGACCTTTTCAGAAATGGATGTGATGAAATTTAAGCAAATAGCAGGCTCAATGAAGTATGCTTTTGGCGTGCAAAATAAAATGGATGTCAAAGACATACCTAAAGGAACATCCGTTATTGCATTAGAGTTTCGCCCCGGTCGGCCTGAAAATACGCCGCTTGTGACGATTAATCAACATACTCGAGAGGTCACCGAACCCATGTTGACGTTTCAATCGGGTGAGGAAGACAGTGCGGGCGGCATACAATCACAAAATGGTCAGTTGCGTGGCGGCAAAGCGGCTTTGATGGCAAAGGCGGCGAGTAACGAGCCATTGACCACCGGTGCGCTTGCTCAAGCTGAGATTAATCAGCAAGTGAAAAAGATGGCCCAAGCGCTGCATGAAGAAATTGTCGATGGGGCGATTGAAATTGAATCGCTAGGTCAACAAATCATCATACGTATTCGTGAAAAAGGGGCTTTTGCATCGGGGTCTGGCTTCTTACAACCTCAATTTAGCCCTATTATTCATCGTATTGGCGAATTATTAAAAGATGTTCCCGGTATTATCACCGTTTCGGGCCATACCGATAATCGACACATTGCCAACGAGCTTTATCGTTCTAACTGGGACTTGTCCAGTAGCCGCGCGGTGGCGGTGGCTCATGAACTTATTCGAGTCAAAGGTTTTGATGCAACGCGCATGAAGGTGGTGGGCATGGCGTCGACGCAGCCCCTTGTTCCTAATGATACCCGCCTAAATAGGACACGTAATCGCCGCGTTGAAATTGCCATAGAGCAAGGGAAACCTAAAATCTCGGATGAGATCAGTGTGGAGTAGGCCTTCGAATAAAGGATAGGGGCTGTTGATCTTTGGTGATTGGTTCTGCAGCAGTTTGTGGGGTCTTTATACAAGGCAGAGCTTATGCTGTGTAGTTATTCTACATAAATAAGCGATAACGCTGTAAAAGGCGCCACAAACGCTGTCCGTAGGATCCGTCTAAACGTGTTTTACTCTTTGTTGTAGAGAATTTGCTTAGAAGACTAGGCTGCACTCACTACGCCGTGATTAAAACACGTTTAGTTCGGACATAATTTAACCACGAAAGATCAACAGCCCCTAGTGACATTTATGCTTGATTAAGCTTCGCTTAATGGACGGTTGTGAGTTCCCACCCACACTGGTCCAGTAATCTATAACGTTATTTTTATAAAATCACCTCACCTTAAACAATAGGGTTTATTTGAGTTAATTGCTGCCGCAGGCTAAGGATCGTGGATCCCCACTCCTTCTTGTAATAAAGAGTGGGATTAGGAGGACTGTTTGTTCTTATCGATATCCCTATTTGTTGCTTATAGCGATCACAGTTGTGATCTTCGCCCTCTAATAATCGCCATAACGCCTAGCGGAGTGAAATATATTTATCACCTGCGGTGAGGCTAAGGTCGTGGATTCCCATCCACACTGGGGCAAGAAGGGCTGCTCGTCCTTATCCTCCTTGCATCCTCCATGACGCCCAGACGAAGTTAAGCACCTTACTATTTTATTCACAATCATCGTTATCGCCTCATATTCGTCGTCCTGACTCACTTAAGGCTATCTCGGCATTCACACGATGATTGATAAAATATTTTCGGTAACTTCGATGGGGATCTTAAAATCAAAAGAAGGGGGGGGGGTTATAAAAGGAGTTTGATGAAGGTTGTGAGATAGTTCTACTTTTTAATTACAAATAAAATCAATCTGTTTACAACTGCTTTCTTTGAATGCTAGGTTATGTTTATTTATTAGTTTTATTAATCCGTTAGACTATTTAGGGAGGGAATATGTCTACCATACCTGCATTTCCTGAGGGAGTATCAGTGGATGTCAATATGAAGATAATTCGGCATCAATTTGGTCGAATTGTTGGTCCAACTGATTATGTTTGGTCCAACTGATTATGTTTGGTTCTATGAGAAAGTAAGAAATAAAGGGCCATGGGATTTTAAGAAAAACGGTAATCGGCAGTTTGAAGACTTTGGCAATTTTCATTATGGTGCAGTAGGTTATGCAGGTGGGATCCCTGAATCTGTTCTTTTAAGAGCTGCTGGATTTGCTCAAAGCCAAGCTGGAACAGCTAAAGATCATTGGGGAGGTTGGTATCAATCGGCTCCATTTGGTGATGATCCTAAGGATCAAACTTGGATAAGAAAAGGGATAGAGTATGCGAAAAGTCGTGGCTATTAGTGCCATTGTGCTCATGAGTCTATGCATTATTTTCGTATTGATCATTTACCTTATGTTTTCCGAAGGCTTTTCAGCTGACTATGATAAACGTTTATCTCAGTATCCTTTGATTAATCAATCATGCTTAGCGGTGTATCGAAATGCAGGCGGCGGAGCTATGACTGGATACAGCCATGCTTTTTTTATTGTGCCCAAATGCGCTGAAAAATCGACTCCGACTGCAACAGAAATCGAAGGCATTAAGCCATTTCTCAATACCGATGCAGTGGCTTATTCAGTAGATTTTATGATTGATACTTTCAATACTCCTTTGGTGAAAAATGGCGATCAAAATATCAATATCAGCATCGATGGTGATATTTATAACGTGGATGAGGATCAGCTGGGTCGCTTTAATGGCGATATTGTCATTGAAGAGGGAAATAGTGAAATAGTCTAGTGTGATCAGTTTAATCATAATTGTGAGCGTCAACTTGTTATTTAGCGGATATTTGAGGGGGGGGAAGGTGCTACCAGTGATAAATCATCTTTATCACTGGTAGGGTTTTTTATTCATCTAAGTGGCAACTTAGGGGCTGACAGGTCTATTTACTTACCAGTCATCTTCCACGGTTTACCGTTTTGTGGCTTGAAGGCTCTTTTTGTTTACCACATTTAGCTTAGGGCTTACCATTTTCAAAAATGTGAAGGTTAACTATTGAGCCAGTGATAAGCACTATTATCACTGGTAGTAAAATGTAGTTTGAAGCTATGACTAGAAATTCCCGCTCCCCAGTGCCCCCTCTAACGGGATGCTTGTCCAACTATCAATAAACAACCGTACTTCTTTGAATTTGCCATTAGGATAGCAGTCGTGTTTGGTAACGGGGTGATGAGCATATCGACTGAACCGTGTCAATTTGACAATTACTTTAAGGCGCATATAGTGTATTAAGTGCCTAACAGAACTTAGGAGTCGCAGAATATAAATGGTCTGGAAACATATAAGTGCATCTAGTGAAGATGTAAGAGAAGTTATAAACAAGCTTCTTAATCATATTAATTATGTTCCTTCTGAACTTCGACCTTATTGTAAGGTAGCTGCTGCTGACCAAAAATTTGAAAAAGCTAAAGGAGCGTTATTCTATTATGATGGGAAAATTGATGAGTTTTCTCCTATAGAAAACACTTACATATTATATGATGCTTATAGCCTTAACGATTATGAAGGGTTGTTTAACTGCGTTGACATAAAATTGAATTCCTTATCTTTAGCACAATCATTACAAGCTCAAGTGATTTTCACCAATTCACGATCTGATGATGCCTCTGTGGTTATTTATTACCCCAAGATATAGAAAATTTTATTACATTCAAACAGGAATTACTCAAAACCTGCTCGAGAAATATTTATAAGGTCGCCCTAAATATTATCGATATTCCGCGAACAGCCCCCCCCCCCCTTTCAAAAGTGTATCAATGAAGTAACAAACTTGATTGTTGAACATTAAAAACGTGAAGGTTACTATTGAACCAGTGATAATGAGGAGCTATAGTCGTTTCTGGTGTATGAGGATAAAGCATTGCGATGTAACCTGTTAATTGATCTTGGCCGATCAACAATTAACAAAAGGAACATCGCAATGACTAAAAATG
>NZ_JAKIKS010000153.1 GCF_023284005.1 Shewanella surugensis | reverse complement strand
GATTGACATCGTTCGGCATAACATTCCTTGTCATTCGCATGAATAGTGTGATGAGACTTGTAGTGGCCAAATTAACTATGCCACTACACTATTCTAAATATAGTCAAGTTTTTTAACTTGGCAGATTGAACCTTTTATTGAAAAGGTTCAATTCATACTGAATACACTCTTCACATGAGCATATAAAAGAGGCTGTCATGAATAACGACCTAGAAGCTTTTTGTCTTAAAATGATGAATCGTTCATTTTGGGAACATGTGCCTGATGAACGATTTCAACGTCGAGTGGAATTTTTGAAACACTGATCGAGTTTACGCTCAAGACATTAAAATGTCAGCAAGCTGAATGCTAAAACAATACCACAGAAATATAGTATGCTATTACTGGGTAGCTAATAAGCCTTCTGGGGTTGTTTTGGGTACTTGACTAATATCTTGCTTCAATGGATTCAGAATGAGAGTTAATCGCTCTACCAGTGATAAGGCTCCATTATCACTGGTATATTCAAGTAAACTGATATTTAACCAAGCTGATTTTTTAGGTAGTAGCGCTGATGCTTATCAGAGTAACCATGAACAATTGCAGCAATTAAAGAACAAAAAGCAATTAGGACAGCATCAGGATCTCCAAGCCCTCGCCCCTCCTCCAGAAGAATTAATATTCACCATTTCTTTAAATATCAACAAAGCTTATTGTTAGTAACTTGCTAAATAAAGGCGTAAAAATAGATATTTGTTACATAAGGCAACCTTATTTTAGCAATATACTAAATTGCAGCACTAGACCATGGTCTCGTTTTACCAATTCATAGTAAAATCACAACGATACAACACGATGCAACACGATACAACACGATACAATATGTAGGAATATATTGCTGAGAGTATTTGTAGATCATACAAAACAACAATCAGTAATGTTTATTAATTATTTCCTAATGGATTAAACATGTTGTTACCTTTTCGATTTTTTATTTTTATTACTGCCACTCTCTATGGCAGGTTTTACCTTCGCTAGTGGGAATTGTGAGTCTGATGAACAATTTGAGGCTCGGCTTCCTATATCAAGTAATAGCTTTAGCGCCCATGATAGTTCGCTGTTTGGCGAAAAAATTGATTTATATACGGGAAGAGTGAGTTTTCACCAAACTGATTTAGTGATTAAAGGTAATGGCCCTGATATTGTGATCAGCCGTACTTTAAAAGATCAAGGCCAATCTCTATACCCAAAGAGACTGACTAACAGTCTGATGCTTGATTGGTCATTAGATATTCCTTCTATTCATACGACACTTTACAAGAAACCTAAGCAAAAAGGAGACAATTATAAGGATCATATGCGATTACTATATGGTTCTTGGGGGATGGGTAAGGCTTGTTCAGGTAATATTAATCCGACAGGTTTAACAAAAATACCAAAAAAAGCGGATGATCCAGCCATCTCATGGTCTGGTGATTTTTTGTCGATTGCAGGGCAAGATATGCTTTTACTTGAAACTCCAGCTAAAGATGGCAAGTTTAGACGTAAAACTACTTCTAATTGGCGTTTTAGTTGTAATACAAAATTGACAAACAGCAACGATGAAGGTTTCGTTGGTTATTCCCCTGATGGAACTAAATATACGTTTAATAAATTGAGTGTGTCTCGATATAACAAAGGTTCTAAGCTGGGAGCCTTTGAGGCACATATATTAGTTACTAAAGTAGAGGATAGGTTTGGAAATAGTCTTCAGTATCATTATGAAAATATACAATTGATTAAAATTACAGCCAGCGATGGTCGGGAAGTGACCTTTGAATATGGAAAATTACACCCTAATCATTCAAATACTCAATTAAAAGCAATCCATCATGGTGACAAAACATGGCAATATGAATATGCTGGCGGCAGGTTAAGTAAAGTTATTTTGCCTGACAATAACCATTGGGGGTTTCAGCATTCTTCTAATAACCGTAGGAATCTATCGACAAGAATTGATGGTACATTTAACACTGGAGGGAAAACTGACATTACCATGCATCATCCTGATGGTGCCAAAGGTGTATTTAAATTCAAAGTACAAAATTTTGGCCGTTCAAATACCCGATCTATAGCGCGAACAGCTTATGATTATAAGAAGAAAAAAAACTACACTATTAAGTTCAGGTGGCCTGATAATCCTGTGTTGGCATTAGAATCCAAAACGATTACTTATGCTAAAGACAAGAGCATGATATGGCGCTACAGCCATTCACAAACTAAGGGGTCATGGTTTACAACTAAACCAAACGATTCTAATAACTTAAAAGAAGACCTGCCCTCTAATATTATAGATAATACCTCTGAATATGGACTTGTTCACTTTGGATTCCCTCTTATAGGGAAGGCACATCATAAATGGGTTAAAGAGATCCGTCCTGATGGTAGCTTTGTGAAATATTATTTTAATCGAAATGGCGTCAGTTCGTTAGAAGGTCAGCTGATGGCGACACGGACTTATGATAAAGGCGGCTTAATTGAAGAAGTACAATATGATTATACTACTAGCCCCGTGGGCAATTCAGGGCTATTGTTAGATAATCTGTTTAATAAAAATGTACGCATTTCACAAACTAAGAAGGTTATCGATTTAGCTGGGGATACTTATACGACTGAGTATAGTCAGTTTAATCCGTATGGCGCAGTGCAACATATCCATGAATATAACAACGTTAGCCATAATGAACGGTATATCAAGCTGAGTTATCAGCATAATCTTGATAAATGGGTATTAAATTTACCGCGATTAGAATATGTTTCGCTTGATAATCAATTTAATACGGCTACCAAGGAAACAACTTATCACAAAGACAGTTTATTGCCTCACCAGTCAAAAGAAATGGGAAGTTTAGTTAAAACGAATACTTACCATAAAGATGGTCAGCTTAAAAAAATTGACTATCATGGTAGCCAACGGTATGAACTATATGAAAGTTATTTTCGTGGAATTCCTCGTAAGATCACTTTACCCTGCTCACTCGCCAATGGTTGTTCAACTGCGAATGGTAGCAGTAAAAATACTGTAGTGACTAAAGTTGATGTTAATTCAGATGCTACAGTGAAAAGCATCACCGACTTTAAAGGCCATAAAACCAACTACGAATATAATGCGATGGGTTGGTTAACCAAAGAAAATTACAATAATAAGGCCATTGAGAATAAAGAAATCAGCTACACCAAGGTCAACAGTGATGGCGATGATGGGGGTTATAGTGGGTTAGTAAGTAAAGGCTTCACTAAAAGAACGCTTAAGCAAGGGGATTATGAGCAAGTTAGTTATTTTGATTTTATGTTACGCCCAGTATTGGAGATTGAGCGGGATATTAAAAAAAATAATACCACTTATTATAAACGAAAGGGGTATGATCATGAGGGACGTATCACTTTTGAAAGTTTTCCCCATCATGTTTTACATCATAAAGCAAGATTGAGAACCCAATATGATGCTCTAGGGCGTATTCTCGACGTTACTCGTGAGAGCGATGGCGGAACGACAAACTATGAGTATCTAAAAGGCAATCGAGTCCGTATTATTGATGCAAAAGGAAATACCACGACTAACAGCTACCTTGCTTATGGTATGCCGAGTCATGATTTAGCTGTTGAGATTGATGGACCAGAGCATAGCTTAACGCAAATTAACTATAACCTATTTGGTCATATCACTCAGATCGCCCAAGGCGGAAAGCAAGAGAAGCGTATTTATGATACAAGGCAACGCCTTTGTAAAATCGTTCGACCAGAGACAGGGATCACAGCAGTTGGGTTTAATAATCAGAATCAGCCTGTTTGGCGCGCTGAAGGTACCAAAGGAAGCTCAAAAATTTGTGATGCGAAGGTGGTGCCTGAATCCCATAAAATCAAGTTTCAATATGATCAACTTGGGCATTTAAAAGCGGAAATATATCCTGATAATACTCCCAATAAGAGTTATCGTTACGATGAAAATAATAATTTAACCCAGCTCAATGCAGGGAGTATTAAATGGCAATATCAATATAATGGTTTAGATCAGCTTTCCAGTGAAGCATTAACCATAGGGGCGAAGAAACTCAGCATTAAAAGAGAGTATGACAAGTTAGGTCATTTATCATCGCTAACTTACCCTACGGGCACAAAAATGGCTTTTGCACCTAATGCACATGGACAGCCTACAACCGCTGGTAACCTTATTACGAAAGCAATTTATTACGGCAATGGTCAACTACGATCTGCTCGTTTTGAAAATGGCCTTAGTTATGGGACTGTATTAGATACTTCGCAGCGCATTAACAAATTGCAACATCTGAGTAAAGACAGTAAGGCACTAGCGCTCACTTTCACTTATGATAATAATGATAACGTAACAGCAATCAATGATCTTGTTAATACGAAATACAGCGTGAAGCAAATTGGTTATGACGGTTTAGATAGGCTGACGCGCGCCAAGGGTAAATGGGGAGCGGGGAGTTATCATTATGACAGTTTAGGTAACTTCACCAGCCGTAGCGTGAGTGGTGGTAAAATAGATTATCAATATGATAATAAAAACCACCTTACACAAGTGACTGGTGCTTATAAGTATCAATATAGCTATGATGCGAGAGGTAATATCACTAAAAATGGCCGTTACGCCCTGAGTTATAATAAAGCCAATCAACTGGTGAGTGCGAATGGCCAAACCTCTATTTACGATGGGTATAATCGTCAGGTTAAAAGTAGTAATAAAGCAGGCAGCCGCTTTAGCCTATACGATGTCAATGGGCAATTACTTTATCGTGAGGATGAAAAGGGTCTTAAAACGGAATATATATACCTTGGTAACAAACTCATTGCGGAAAAACGCGATCAAACGATTATTTATCAACATACCGATCATTTAGGCACGCCACTGGCGCAGTCCGACGCTAAGGGAAAAGTGACAACCCGTAACTATTATGAGCCATTCGGCAAGCGTTTAAGCGGTGACAAAGCAGGCATAGGCTACACAGGTCACTTGCATGATAAAGAGTTAGGATTAACCTACATGCAAGCCCGATATTATGATCCACTTATTGGCCGTTTTTACAGTAACGATCCAGTGGGGTTTGCGGGTGGTAGTCATAGCTTTAATCGCTATGCCTATGCCAATAATAATCCCTATAAGTATGTTGATCCAAATGGTGAATGGGCTGTACAAGCTGCTGGGTTTGCGACGGGTTTTGTGATTGGAGCGGGGCTTGATATCTACAATAGCCAAGATTTTAATTTGATGAATACAGTACAAGCAGGTGTTATTGGAGGAACGGTTGGATTGGCTTCGACTTTTGGTGGTGGATGGCTAGGCACTATGGCTATGGGGGGGACAGCAAATGGTTTGGGCGAGCTCGCCAATCAGGCTTTAAAAGGTGAATTTGCACCGTATAACGTGGCTGAAGCTTTTATTCTGGGTACTTTTGGTGGCGCGCTGGGTAAAGGAGGGGCTCAAGCTTTGATTAAAAGACGCGGCTTTCCCAATAATACCTTAACCCAGAGCCAGCATAATATGACGCCATCAACAACATCTCGAATTTTGCAAAATTCCTATAGCCCTGCGTATACCGATGCTAAGCGGAGTGTGGCTGAAGTCCAGATCGGCGCAGGCTATGGGGGGGCAGCGGGCTTTGCCAGTTCAGCAACCAATGGCTTTAATGGGGGGGCGGAAACCATAGTGGATTATGTTTCACAATTACCCGAGTGGTAAGGATTTATATAAACGTACATTGAATTGCGTTTAATTAAATCAATATATAGATTGTAGTACCTTTGATTGTGAGTTAGCACATTTACAATGTGCTAACTTTTTTATTACTGTGGGAGTTTCTGATAACTTTTGCTTTGAAAGTGTTTTATATGTTACATAAGGAAAACCATGCAACGAATACACATCGACGACGGTAGAACGCCAAAAGCACGACGTTACCGGGCAATGATTTTATACAGTTTATTGACTTTGGTTATTATCATGCTTTATGTTGTAACGATCTCAGTTGCTTTTTTATTTGGATTTGATCCTCTTGCAAACGTAAAATCCATGCCCATATCGGGAATTATGATCTTTATATTAATATTATTGATAATTTTACTATCGGGAATATTCTTCATTTATTTGATGATGAAATGTGCAGGGGCTCTGTTTAAAAAGTTTAATATTTGATTGAAAGAGATATTCAGACTAGCGGGGGCATTATATAACAATGATGACTGTTAATATAGTTTCCATAGGTTATTCTTCAAACTATTCCAATACACAAAATTAATCTGGAGCTTACGGCAGCATAGGATCTAAGTGCAAAAGTGGTGAAATTACAGTCAGCAACAAACCTTAGATAGTAGAAAAAAGACTCAAACTATCTAAAGTTCTACCAGTGATAAGATCGCTTATCACTGGTAGGGAAACTCTTGCAGTACAGTCAGATTTGTCTATGCTGACCACAATAGTTAGATGTACTAAAATTGCGCTTAATTTAGAACAAATGAGCTACATCGAGTAATTCTTATTCTTCATGTTTATACATTAAAGCAAAAATTCAAAGGTTTGTGATAATAGCGGCTGTCTCTTTGCCTCTTGAGGTATTCGCTTCCCATCAATATACCTTCTCGGATCAACAGTGACAAAGCCCCAAAACTGTAAAAAACGCGTGATAAAACGTGATCCGATAATCATTTCGAGCAGATTATGTGATGAGAAATATTCATCATTTGAACATTGGCTCAATAACGCTGGAAAAGCGGTTGCGACTTCGCCAGCTAATGTGTCAATAGAACCATGTGACCGCAGTCGCCATAGCATAAATAACCAAAAAGGTTGTAAATCAATATCATCAGAGAAATTATCGAAGTACCCCCAATTGTATTGCTTAATGGCTGCTTCTAACATGGGCAAAAAGAAAGCACTAATCCCCTGTGCTTTATACTGTTTTTGTGCTGTCTTTTTTACGTGATAGCGGCCACTGCGACGATAAATGATCCCTGACAGCTCAGCCAATAATCGAGCATAATGCAGTGCATTAAACTTGTCTTCATTACTGCCAGCAAATTCGCTAATGCTTAACTCTGTTTCAAACCCTGCCACAGCAAACTCAGGTAATAATTCGCTGGCTTGCTTAACGAGTTTGGTGGGTAAGTTACCTTTACTGGTGGATTTAAAAGAACCACCATGTTGCATGGCTTCTTCAAGGATCAGCGACAAATAACGCATCACAGGGCAAGCAGTTAAATCCTCAGGAACACAGAGCGTTAAACTTTCTAATTCGCCAAATGGCGCATACAACCAGTTATACATTTGTGCTGGCGATAGACCACAAAAATCATCATATGCACGATTATTATATTCTGCCGCCTTATGTTGAGCCACTACATTGAGTTCGTCTATGCTCAAATTGGCATTCATCGCTGTTATTTGTTTCAGATCATCGATGATGTCAACACGCTGTTTTGACATCGCATCCATACAACAGCTTTTATATTTTTTACCACTGCCACACGGACAAGGATCATTGCGACCAGCCTTCATTTATCACCCTTTTGTCTTATTATTGTTGACGCTGAATATGATACACGACTAGCCCCATTATAAGTAGGAAGTGGTTTCTTTACTCATAGTGCATTAACCTAACTGGTCTCACTATTATGCGCACTGTGTTTTTAGCACTCATTTTATACGGTGATTATATTCTTAATAGACAGAAGGTGGAGTTTTAAAAGGTCAAAACCCAAAAGTGAAATTACTCTACCGCCCATTTTCGCACGAATGTACACAGCACCCTATTTACCATCAAAAATTACGCATGGAGTTTGTACAAAAAATTGGTTCGCTGGGGAGCGCCTACTTAGACTTTTATCTTCCTCTACCAGTGATAAATCGTGTTTATCACTGGTAGAGAGATAAACCCAATTATTATGATTATTTCTTTACTATATTTTAAGTTAGAACATTATTGTGTGGATAATAAACTGTATGGGATGCTCAAAGTATAAATTCATAGAAGCTTATTTCAATGGGTGGGGGGATAAACTTGAAAGAGCAAAATTTCTAACCGATTCGAAAAAGTTCCATTTAGAGGGGTTAACTGTTCTGCTATGCCATATTTCCGCACTTGCTCGGGGTCGATACCCTGAGCTATACGATAGAGATTCATTCAAAAAAGTAGTAAAAAAATACTCAGGGAAATATGATTTATTTGAAAATATCGACTTACTTTTTCTATTCCAATACCAGGACTCAAAAGTATCTGATTGCTCAATTTATAAGAAATTGACACATTATGATGAGATTATACTTGCAGTTGAGCGGGCTATTGGAACAGAAGAGGATATACATGGTAGTTGTTGTCTCCGATACCAAAAGCGGGAAAAACTGCTGGAGATATTAAAAAACGCTGATATATCAGGGTTTAACTGTGATAACTTCGAGAAATACATTGAGCTCTTTTCAAATAATCAAATACTTTATGATTTCGCTCGGTGTGAGGCGGTGCACAATCAGCATTTCCCGCTAATAAATATAGGATTTAGTCCTTTGGATAAGCAGGAGTCTTATACATCGAATCATCAAATTGATTCAAAAGTACTGACCGAAACCCTCTATGGATTAGTTGAGAATCTAAAAATTGAGTGCTTAGAGAAGGAACTATGGCCTTGTGAATTGTAAAGGATTGTGGAACAAACAAAAGCAGGCGGATATTTCGAATCGTTTTGTTGGGTATCGGGCTTCATACCTCGTATTATGTAGAAAGGAATAGTACGCAATCCGTTGGGCAATGCTAACTCACAATACGTTCCCTCATTCAAACTACTTTTAAAGAGATTTTTTCTCTAACTTTTTTTGCCCATATTACAAGTTAAACAAACCAGTGATAAAAAAGCCTTATCACTGGTAGGGGGGGATCTTAGTGAAGACATCACTTATTCATTGTTACGCTTGCTTTGATAATGTTGGAACAAATGCTATCGTGAAAGAAGTTATGTTTACCGCCAATATTTAAAAGAGGAACCTATGACTAAGTGGCTGGAGTCATATCAAAAAGAAGCTGAAAATATTGTTCAAGAAAGGGCTATTTATGAAAATAGTAGTCAACGCCTTGGTGCCAAAATATTTGATAAATTGTCATTTCTATTCTTACTCTCTGGTTTCGTAAGCTTAGGGTTGGTCGCTTTTATTGACGTTACGCTGATTCAATCGACGTGCTTATTTGTAATCAGTTTTGTATTAAGTCCAACTGATGGAGACAGGTCAGGAACAATGATCAAAGGCATGGCAGAAGACCTAGCAAATATTCGTATTAATACAGCTATAGAAAGTAAGAACAAAACCGAAAAATGAAAAAACTCACAGATAAGGATAGGCCGCGCGCAGCCACGACCTATTCCAAGCGCTGAATATACCAGTGATAATGGAGCCTTATCACTGGTAGGCTACAAGTTAGAATCCTAAAGAATATAACTGAATAATAAATAAGGTAATTTATGAGAATTATAATAATAATGGCGATATTTTTACTATCAGGCTGCTCTTCAGGTGTCGTTAAAATGGAGCGGGATTCTTATATGTTATCCGAGAAAGCAGGTGGATGTGGGTTCGCTACTGGCAGTGGGCAAGAAGCTGAAGCCTACAAGAAAGCTAACAAGTTTTGCAGTAAAAAAGGGCAGCAAGTAGAAACCATATATGTCGCAGCCAAAGATGGAATTCCATTTGTTCGTTGTGCAAGCGCTCAATTAAAATTCAAGTGTGTACAATAGAAATTGTATTACCTAATAAAATATGAACACTTGGGCTGTGCTCAACAAAATATCGTTAAAGGACTGAAATGAAAGTTGAAAATATAACTTACGGAATATCACTTATGGTATTGCTTACAGGTTGTGCTACTACAACAATAGGCCCAATAGCTGCGGGTAAAAACACTTATGTAATGTCTCGAGAAGAAGGTGCATTTCCATCTGGCAGTGAGCCATTAATGGCTGAGGTGTTAACTGAGGCTGGTATCTTTTGCTCAAGTCAAGGCGAAAAAATTAAATTAATTAATTCTACTGAAAATTCTGGCCCATATATCTTGGGTAATTACCCAAAAGCAACAATTACTTTTTCATGTATTGATATTATGGTTACGCGATAACAGGTGTGACTAATCAATTCATAAACCAGTGATATGGAGCCTTATCACTGGTAGAGCGATTAACTCTCGTTCTGAATCCATTGAAGCAAGATATTAGTCAAGTACCAAAACAACCCCAGAAGGCTTATTAGCTACCCAGTAATAGCATACTATATTTCTGTGGTATTGTTATTAGCATTCAGCTTGCTGACATTTTAATGTCTTGAGCGTAAACTCGATCAGTGTTTCAAAAATTCCACTCGACGTTGAAATCGTTCATCAGGCACATGCTCCCAAAATGAACGATTCATCTTTTTAAGACAAAAAGCTTCTAGGTCGTTATTCATGACAGCCTCTTTTATATGCTCATGTGAAGAGTGTATTCAGTATGAGTTTAACCTTTTCAATAAAAGGTTAAATCTGCCAAGTTAAAAAACTTGACTATATTTAGAATAGTCTCATCACGCTATTCATGCGAATGACAAGGAAAGTTATGCATA
>NZ_JAKIKS010000152.1 GCF_023284005.1 Shewanella surugensis | reverse complement strand
AGATTTGTGATTCATGAATACCCAGCTCTTTTGCGGCTTTGGAAACCCCATTTCTTTCAGCTAAAGCAAGTGCTTCTTTCTTGAACTCATCTGTGTGTATTTTGCGTATTTGCTTGTCATTATATTACACCTCGGTTAGTGATTTTACTCACTTAGCCGAGCGTTCGAAAGTACTGCCTAGGATCACAATAAAGATGACGAGTATCATGAGAATAATAAAGCTAATAATATTTTTTTAATTTTTTGTTTGATCATGTGATTAAGGTATTTTATTTCATCTGGCTTGAGGATCAATTAATAGTTGACCAAAAACCGTAGCTCAAGACTTTTTCTCGGGTTCATTATTAGGTTGTCATCTTTGACAATATTAAAAGCGGTATGAAAAACGCAAGTGTAAGTATCATCATTTTCTATAGAATCATACTGTTTAAAGATCAGTAATTCATTTGATTGCATTAGAGGGTAATAAAACCATTGATGATGTTGATTATACTTTAATGTCATAATCTCTGAGGTGCCATTAAACATAAAACTTCTTACTATATCTTCATTATTCATTCCATTAATACTGCATAGCGCGAGGTTGTTATTGGTAAGGTGAACTAATGGGATCCAAATATTATACATGCCCCAACGGGATGCTTTGTTGATGACATTTGCAATATCAGTGTGGTTGATCTGTGGATTATTGACTAAAATGGGATCAGGATTTGTTGTCAATGCTTGCAGGCGTTGCATCCCCCAGTCCGCATGAATAAAGCCTGCGGGTGAACGGATCTCTGAATGTGAAGGTAGGCCCGTGTCGTGTTTTTGTTCATGCCTGATGACAGCACCTAATAATAGGGCTCTTTTAGCTGACAATGTGTCAACAAGTATAGTGTTAAACGGTTGGATGATGTTTGGGGTTAGCTCATCAATGCTGAAGATGTGAAGATTAATATTGGATGTCAGTAGGCAAAACCCTTCTTGCTCTATGTGGGGGGGGGTGTTGAGTTGGCGGGCATTATGGATACTGGTTTCTTTATGGTGTTGGGTATCAAAATGTCCGAATTTTATGTCATCGTTGAGGTTGGGGTAGTTTAAAAGCACTTTAATCTTATCTTTTATGATTTCATCATAAAAATGCCCAGTGTTTGACGTCATTGCGTACTCCTAACATTCGAGTGAAATAGGCACTATTTTATGTATGATTATATATGACTTAGAATTAACCTGCTTAATACAGGGGGGGGGGATTTGTTCGATATTGACATAATGTTAGCGGTTTCACGTTATTTAAAGTGTGACTCTAAGATCAGTGGGGATATATTCGATTTCATGATTATAATGTTTTTTTATCACTTAATATTATGATGGGGTATGTCATGACCGTGAGGTTATTTGATTTAAAGAGATTATTTAAAAGGTTAATGAGAATAATATGGCATGATTCAATGTGATTGTCTCTATTTGACGATGAAATCCTACATTTTGTCACAGATACCTTGTTAAACTTTGTCATACTTTAGTTGTAGTCGCGTAAGCGGTAGTGGATAGGGTGATAGGGTGATGCATAAACGAAATACCTTACTGTTTATTCTCTTTATGTCTTTGAGTCCCAATCAGTCTTGGGGACAAGACCCAGACTCATTGGGTCGTCAATTGATCTCAGATCAACTGTTATTATTATCACTTGTTGAACCTAATGAAGCTTTCCATGATTATTATCAATTACTTGAAGATAACGATCAAATTTATCAAGGTATATTGAAAGACAGTATTGAGTTTGAACTGGCGAACTATTGGCAGAGCAAACATATTCCTTTGAAAGATCCTAATTTTAGATTAAAGAGTAATACCTATCAAAGAGCCATAGGGCTGGAGCCTAAGTTAGATGATTTTTTATATTTTACTAATAATATAAAACATTTCATATGGTTAGATGATACTTATTTGTGGTCTGCTTTATCATTAAATAATCTAATTGAACAAGGTGATAAACATGAACAGCTCAATGAAATTGGGCTTAGGTTATGGTTACTTGGCGATCTCGATGATTCAGCAATCATAGGGGATGTCTATACAAGCCATTTTGTTGATGCGGTGAAAGTATTCCAGAAACGTCATGGTTTGGAAACGGATGGTGTTATCGGTCCTGCCACCTTGCGTTGGCTCAATATGAGGCCGTTTGATCGGGCGAAAGTATTAGCTGAAAATTATGTGAAAAAGCATGCCTTTTTGGCCACAAAATCCGCCCAATTTATTGTGATTAACATTCCTGGATTTCATCTGTTATTAATGGATAATGGTGAGATCAGCCTAGATTCTCGTGTCATTGTTGGTAAACCTTCTCGTCAAACCCCCCAGTTGAGCAGTGAAATAACCAACGTGGTTATTAATCCTAGCTGGCGTGTGCCAAAGCGCATTATGCATCGAGATCTGTTACCTAAAATCAGAAGGGATGGTCGATATATCAATAACGGGAATTATGAGGTGTATGATAGGCAAGGCAATAAACTCTTTCGTACACCTGAGCAGTGGAGTGATATTGCGAAGGGCGCTTTTCCGTATCGTTTAGTGCAAAAACCGGGTGTAAAAAATACTTTGGGACGTTACAAATTTTATTTTCCTAATGACTTTAGTATTTATTTACATGACACCGCAAACCCCCGTTTATTTAATAAGGCGAATAGAGCGTTGTCTTCAGGCTGCATCCGCGTTGAAAAAGTGAAATTATTGGCTGAATGGATGGCGGATCATCTCGTGAATGATAAAAAAACATGGCAACGCATGCAGACGAAAAGGGAACAAAGCCGTTGGTTCTCGTTAAAGGCATCCCTACCGATACATTTAGTGTATTGGACAACATGGATTGATGATCAGGGCCAGGTTCAGTATCGGCGAGATATTTATAATCAACAAAAAGCATCATTGATGTCTCTAGCTCAGTAACCTTATTCAATGACTTAAATGAAAGTTAGCTGAAAAATGACCGTATCGCTTGATTTATGTTCGTTCACGAGGTAATTTCACCGCTGTTGTCTATTTATTGTTCAGTGGTGATTCAGTGTCTGTTGTATGTTCAGCTCGAAGACAGTTGTTATTAGGGCTTGGTGGGGTCGCCGCTTTTTCGGTGCTTCCAAAAAAGGCCAATGCCAGTCGTTCCACAAAAGGCGTGAGAACATTAAGTTTCTATAATCGTCATACTGGAGAGCGTGAGCAAGGAAGCTACTGGGTTGATGGGGATTATCAAGCTAATATTTTAACTGAGTTTAATCAAATTTTAAGGGATTTTAGACAAAATGAATCCATTCCTATGGATAAACGTTTGTTTGACTATGCTTTTAAACTTCAAAACACACTTAATGTAGAAGAAGAGATTCATATTATTTCTGGTTATCGTTCACCCACAACGAATGCGATGTTAGCAAGAAGAAGCAGTGGTGTAGCGAAACACAGCTATCATATGAAAGGGATGGCACTCGATTTAGCGTTACCCGGCGTTAAGCTTGCTGATGTAAGGGAAGCGGCTATGTCGTTAAAGTTAGGCGGAGTGGGTTATTATCCTAAATCAGGATTTGTTCATATTGATACTGGTCCTGTTCGACATTGGTAAGTGGATAGGTACTCAGCTTTTTAGTGAGCTTGAGAACCAGACTATAAAATAGGGCTCATTGGAGCCCTATTTTTTATTGATGGGTATTACTTTATCCTGAATCTGCGGATTTAGGATAAAGTATTTGTTGGTTTTATGCTTCTATGATAGGATTCGCAACGCTTTAAAGCGTGGGATTCTTGGTCGAAAAGAATACCACTTTTTTTATTATTTTTAATTTTAGTGAGTAAACTATGTCTTATACTATTACTGCCCAAATCCGTACTGAACTAGGGAAAGGTTCGAGCCGCCGCCTACGTCATGCGAACAAAGTACCTGCTGTTATTTATGGTCCAGGTAAAGAAGCGATTTCTATATCTTTTGATCATAAAGATATCATTAACATCCAAGCTAACGAAGATTTTTATACTTCAGTGCTAACACTGGCTATCGATGGTAAAGACACTAAAGTACGTGTTCAAGATATGCAACGTCATGCATTTAAGACTCTTATCGAGCATATTGATTTCAAATTCGCTTAATCATTATAAGTGAATAAATAAAGCGCCTAGTGGGCGCTTTTTTTATGCTTAATGAGCAACTTGTTCAGGGCAAGAGGCCAGTAATACGATGTCACCTTTATCACTTATCTGTTCAATTTTTACATCGAATCCCCATAACTCATGTAAATGTTTAACGACTTCATGACAGCTTTCATGCAGTGGGATTTCATGGGTGGGGACATAGCGCAGTGTGAGAGAACGATCGCCAGAGACGGCAACATGCTGGACTTGGATATTGGGCTCTATATTCGATAAATTATACTGTTGAGATAACATTTGCCTGATATCTTGATAGCCTTGTTTATCGTGAATGGCCGACACTGATAAATGATTTTTACGGTTATCATCAAGAATGGAAAAGAATTTAAATTGCCTAATAATAGTCGGTGAAAGGTATTGGCTGATAAAACTTTCATCTTTAAAATTTGCCATGGCAAAATGCAATGTCTCTAGCCAATTACTGCCGGCAATATCGGGAAACCACTGTTTGTCTTCTTCTGTCGGGTGTTCGCATATGCGTCGAATATCGATAAACATATTAAATCCGAGAGCATAAGGATTAATACCATTATAGTAAGGGCTATTATAAGCGGGTTGAACAACCACATTAGTATGATTTTGTAAAAATTCGAGCATAAAACGTTCGGTCACTTTTCCTTCATCGTAAAGGTGATTGAGAATAGTGTAATGCCAGAATGTGGCCCAGCCTTCGTTCATGACTTGTGTTTGTTTTTGTGGGTAAAAATATTGCCCCATTTTACGCACAATACGAACAATTTCACGTTGCCATGGCTCTAGAAGTGGGGCATTTTTTTCAATAAAATAAAGAATATTTTCTTGGGGTTCTGAGGGGAAAATGGGTGCTTTTTTTTCAGTGAGGGTTGTGGTTGCATTGGGGATCGTTCGCCAGAGATCATTAACTTGGCTTTGAAGATAATCCTCTCGTTCTTTTTGTCTGAGTTTTTCTTCTTTAAAAGAAATCTCACTGGGTCGTTTGTAACGATCCACACCATAATTCATTAAGGCGTGACATGAATCAATGATACTTTCGACACGCTCAATACCATGAACTTCTTCACATTCACTGATATAGTTACGGGCAAAAACGAGGTAATCGATGATAGAACTGGCATCTGTCCATGTTTTAAATAAGTAATTATTTTTAAAAAAACTATTGTGTCCAAAACTGGCATGTGCCATGACAAGGGCTTGCATTGTAATGGTATTTTCTTCCATCAGATAAGCAATGCAAGGATTAGAGTTGATGACAATTTCATAAGCTAATCCCATTTGTCCGCGTTTATAACCTTGTTCGGTTTGGATAAAACGTTTACCAAAAGACCAATGGGTATAACCAATAGGCATACCTATCCCAGCATAGGCATCCATCATTTGTTCTGCAGTGATGACTTCAATTTGATTGGGATAAGCGTCGAGTTTGTAATGAGCCGCAACCTGTTCAATCTCGGTTAAGTACTCTTGTAGTAAGTTAAATGTCCAGTCTGGTCCATCATCTAATGGCGTTCTTGTTTGTTTTTTTCCCATAATGCCTCCTCCTAAACCGATTGTTTCTTAAACAATTCTCTAAAGACAGGATAAATATCGTCGGCGTGCTTAATATGTTGAACGGCAATATTAGAATACGATTTTTGAAGGTTTTCATATTCGCGCCAGAGTGTTTGATGAGCCCTATTGGTGATTTCGATGTAACTAAAGTAGCGAACAGTGGGTAAGATATTTTTCTCGAGTAGCTTATGGCATTGAGGAGAATCATCGGCCCAGTTATCACCGTCAGATGCTTGAGCGGCATAAATATTCCACTCATTTTCAGGATAACGCTGTTTTTGAATTTCATGCATGAGTTTCAATGCGCTGGAGACGATAGTTCCTCCGGTTTCTTGTGAATAGAAAAACTCCTGTTCATCCACTTCTTTTGCTTGAGTATGATGCCGTATATACACGACTTCGAGGTTTTTATAGGTTCGCGTTAAAAAGAGATATAAAAGTATATAAAATCGTTTAGCAATATCTTTGGTCGCTTGATCCATGGATCCTGAGACATCCATTAAACAAAACATCACAGCCTGACTCGAAGGGATCTCTTTTTTTACAAAATTATTAAAACGTAGATCAAAGGTATCAATGAAGGGGACTTTTGCAATTTTATCTTTTAATATTTTGATCTTAGATCTGATTTCAATGATTTTTTCTGCTTCAGCTCCAGGAGTATCTTCTAATTGTGTTAAAGCCTCTTCTAATCGTTTAAGCTCAGCACGTTTTGAGGCGGACATCGCAATGCGTCTTGCGAGGGAAGAGCGTAATGAGCGAACAATATTAATGTTGGCAGGAACCCCATCATTGGTAAATCCGGCACGTACAATTTGATATTCAACCAGTTTGTTGAGTTGGTTTTTTTGTAAATTGGGCAGTTCTAAATCTTCAAATAAGAGTTCCAGATATTCATCTTTTGATATTTGAAAAATAAAATCATCTTGACCTTCTCCATTATCTGAAGCATCACCTGGGCCTGCACCGCGACCATCACCTGAAGGGGGTCTTTCAATTTTATCCCCGCGGATAAATTGATCGTTTCCAGGGTGCACTTTTTCTCTTACTCCCCCAGCGCCTTGATGAAAGGAAGGTTCATTAATATCACGAGTGGGGATGCTGATTTCTTCCCCTTTATCGACATCAGTGACACTGCGGCGTGTCACCGCATCGCTAACGGCTTGTTTGATTTGTTTCTTATATCGCTGAATAAAGCGTTGGCGGTTAACCGTGCTTTTACCTTTAGCGTTTAAGCGTCTATCAATGAAATTTGCCATACAGACCTCCAAATGACGAGACCCATCGATCCCGTCTATCGGTAAGTTAAGAAGACTTACGGACTCTCAGATACCATTCAGATAATAGTCTAACTTGTTTTTTTGTATAGCCTTTTTCCATCATGCGGTTAACAAAATCATCGTGTTTTCTCTGATCGTCATTGGAGGTTTTCCCATTAAAAGAAATTACGGGCAATAAATCTTCAGTATTAGAGAACATTTTCTTTTCAATGACGGTACGCAGCTTTTCATAACTGGTCCATAGTGGGTTCATGCCATCATTGTTGGCTCTTGCTCTGAGAACAAAATTGACAATTTCATTACGGAAATCTTTAGGGTTGCTGATCCCCGCAGGTTTCTCAATTTTTTCCAGTTCTGCATTCAAGGCTGAACGGTCAAAAAGCTGGCCGGTATCGGGATCGCGATATTCTTGATCTTGGATCCAAAAATCAGCATAAACGACATAGCGGTCAAAAATATTTTGTCCGTACTCTGAATAAGACTCAAGATAGGCCGTTTGAATTTCTTTTCCAATAAACTCGACGTATTTAGGGATGAGGTAACCTTTCAAAAATTCGAGATATCGCTCTGCAATGTCAGTTGGGAATTGCTCTTGTTCAATTTGGCGTTCTAATACATAGAATAAATGTACCGGATTAGCTGCAATTTCAATATTATCGAAGTTAAATACTTTGGATAAAATTTTAAACGCAAAGCGAGTGGATAATCCCGACATGCCTTCATCAACTCCCGCATAATCCCGGTATTCTTGGTATGATTTTGCTTTGGGATCGGTATCTTTTAAACTCTCGCCATCATATACGCGCATTTTGGAAAAAATGGAGGAGTTTTCTGGGGGTAGGATCCGAGATAGTACACTAAATTGGGCTAAGGTCTCTAATGTTCCAGGTGCACAAGGTGCTTGGTAAAGCTCTGAATTACTAATCAGTTTTTCATAAATGTTGATTTCTTTTGTAACACGTAAGCAATAGGGCACTTTGACAATATAGACTCTATCAAGGAAGGCTTCATTGGTCTTATTATTTTTAAAGGTTGACCATTCTGATTCATTAGAGTGAGCGAGAATAATCCCATTATAAGGCAGTGCCGATAAACCCTCTGTACCGTTATAATTGCCTTCTTGAGTGGCGGTTAACAGTGGGTGCAAGACTTTTATCGGTGCTTTAAACATCTCAACAAATTCCATAACACCTTGGTTTGCAAGGCATAAGGCGCCAGAGTAGGAATAAGCGTCGGCATCGTTTTGTGCGAAGTGTTCCAGTTGCCTAATATCAACTTTACCTACGAGAGAAGAAATGTCTTGATTATTTTCATCACCTGGCTCCGTCTTGGCGATGGCAATTTGATCTAGAATTGAGGGATAGACTTTGATTACTTTAAATTTGGCGATGTCGCCGCCAAATTCATGTAATCTTTTGACTGCCCAAGGTGACATAATTGTCTTTAAGTAGCGCTGTGGTATGCGGTATTCTTTTTCGAGTAATTTACCATCCTCTTCGGGATTAAATAAGCAAAAAGGATGATCATTAACGGGGCTTCGAATACCGTCAGCACTTAACACATAAATAGGAATATGTTGCATTAAGTCTTTCAGCTTTTCAGCTAAGGATGATTTACCTCCGCCTACAGGGCCAAGTAAGTAAAGGATCTGTTTAGACTCTTCTAAGCCTTGAGCTGAGTGTTTGAGATAAGCCACAATCTGTTCTATGGCTTCTTCCATCCCATAGAATTTATCAAATGCAGGGTACCTGGAAATGAGTCGATTAGAGAAGATCCGGCTCAGTATCGGATCTTTTGCAGTATCGATAAGATCGGGATCACCGATGGCGAGTAATAAACGTTCAGCAGCCGATACGTAGGTTATTTTATCTTTTTTACAGAGACTTAAAAATTCTTCTAATGAATATTCTTCATCAAGCTTTTTTTCATAGCGCTGTTGGTAATGTTCAAAGATACCCATAGTGCACTCCCCCCTGAAACGCCAAAATAGAATGATAGAAGCCAATATTACTTTGCTTCCTACTGTTAATTTTAGACCTAAAAAGAGAAACAAGTATGTAAATATCAATAAAAACAATAACAAATAGTTGCGAATGCAACAATTGCATTTGTTGAAGGCGGAATAAAGTGGCTGTGAAGCCCAAAAAAAGCAGGCGCATTGATGCGCCTGCCGATGATTAAAGGTCAATAGCCCCTAGGCTTTTTAAGCCGTAAAGTTCTGATTAACAAATACCCAATTAACCAATTTCCAGAAATTCGCTAAATAATCTGGACGAACATTGCGATAATCAATGTAATAAGCGTGTTCCCAAACATCGACCGTTAATAAAGGCGTGACAGCATCATCTGTTAGTGGTGTGGCTGCATTACTGGTATTAACAATCGCGAGTGAACCATCGGCTTTTTTCACTAACCAAGTCCATGCGCTACCGAAGTTATTGACGGCAGAGTCAGTAAATTGTGCTTTAAAAGCATCGAAAGAACCGAAGCTCTTATCAATTGCAGTAGCGATATCACCAGTGGCTGCGCCACCGGCGTTAGGGGCTAAACTGTTCCAATAGAAAGTGTGGTTCCAGATCTGTGCGGCATTATTAAAAATGCCGCCTGTGGAGGCTTTAATGATCTCTTCTAATGTCTTACTCTCAAGCTCAGTGCCTTCGATTAAACCATTTAATTTGACCACATAAGTTTTATGATGTTTACCATAGTGAAACTCAATGGTTTCTTGAGAGATGTGTGGCTCAAGTGCGTTTTGTGCGTATGGTAATGCAGGTAGTTCAAAAGCCATTAGCTTTCTCCGTTGACTTTAAGTTTATGTTTATATGTCTTACTCACTGTTAAGTATTTTACCTAATAAGGGGGGGGGCTGTCTCTTCCTTTGTGGATATTTTTTGATTATTTTTACTGATAGCAAGGACATTCGCATATCCTTTTTAAAAGTAGGTTTTTGTTATTGCTAAACCTGACGTACAATAGCAGATATACATCGATTGTGTTTTACCACGTTAGGGAAAAAAAATGGAAACAGTAGAAAAAATTAAACAGCAGCTTTCAGAAAATCCGATCATCGTATACATGAAAGGATCGCCTAAGTTACCTAGCTGTGGTTTTTCATCTCAGGTCGCTCAGATCATGATTAACTGTGATGAACAGTTTGCGTTTGTTGATATTTTACAGCATCCAGATATTCGTTCTGAATTGCCTAAATATGCAAATTGGCCCACTTTCCCGCAATTATGGGTTGAAGGTGAGTTGATTGGTGGCTGTGATATTTTAACTGAAATGTACCAGAAAGGTGAGTTACAGCCAATATTGAAAGAAACGGCTGATAAATATAAAACAGAAGAGCAAGATTAATTCTGTTGAAAGGTCATAAATGAAATAGTCCGTTATAAAATGCTATCGGGCTATTTTATTGTCATCTAGTATGTTCCCTTTCTTTATTATCTTACTTTTCTTTTCTACTTCGGTATTGTAATCAGCTTGTTTTTTAGGTTGTTAATAAGTAGCTATTCATAGTGGTAATATTAATCCTATATTCTTACTGTATATTTTAATGTGTTCACTCTTATAGCTAATTAACAAACGGTAAACCCCCGGCTCTGCCCAGGGCGGGATCGCACTTTGTTAACAAAGATTGAATCTGCTGAATTACTGTGATCTAATCGCACCTCACTTTCTGAGAGGTAACCCAATGACCCTGATCGAACACCTTA
>NZ_JAKIKS010000151.1 GCF_023284005.1 Shewanella surugensis | reverse complement strand
TTACATCGAACATTGCTTGGAACAGCTATCTCCCCCCAACTGTGATCTCAATAGTCTCTTACCTTGGCATGTTAATCTAAGCAAGGCGTAGTTCGCCGGACGCTCACGAAATAATGTAGGCATCTTTTGATGTGACACCGAATTGGGCTATTTTATACGCTCCTAATAGGCGCTCTTTTGAAAATGAAGGGGAAAGTTTTTTATACTGCATTACTGCGCATCAACTTAGGATCACAAGGTTGTCAGCTCAAGAAGACCGTCATAGTCGTTCATTCACTTCAATGTGATCACTACATTGGTGATCTGACCTATATGGATAGAGGAAATGTCTTATTGTTGTCTGGAACAACAAAGACCTAAACATCAGATGGTGGAATGCCAGTTAATGCATGGAGCCATCAACGATCTTGCCTAAAAATGTTTTACTTCCAGCTGGATCCTACACCTTCAGGTGGCTTCGATATATCCCCTTACTCACATACATAAAAATAATCATCATATTCGATATGCTTTGCTTATAGAAGAGAGGTAATGATTGCTGCTTTCATCAATCAAGACTGGCAAGCCAGTGAATAATATATTCCAGTCATAACAGATAAAAGGTGGCATCATTGACGATACCGATAAAGTATTCAGAAAATACATCAAAGCCCTAGCTCATCTCACCACTGCAGGCTCTAGAATCGATATTGACTGACAGATTAGATTTTTATGAATGCAAACTCGAATATTTAACGGCATTAAATCCATAAGATGAAAATAAATAATCGCTCATATTCATTCCGCCTTAATAATACCATTATATTGATTAAAAACGGTATTATTAAGGCTACATGTTGAATTATCAATATCCGCTAACGCCTAATACCTTATCCAGGTCTAACGGTCAAGATGTGTCGTTTATAGAGAGTGTCTACTATCTTGAAAAACATCCCTAGGAATGGCTTGCAGCTCCACTGTCTCGACAAAGCATCTACCGACTTAATATCGTATTTTAGTTATTTTAGTTATTGTTGAGAAATGAATCATCCCCTTACCAGAGACATCAGTTTATTGACTTTATTATTAATATAACTCGGGTGTGTATCATCAAACTCTGTCATTGTTTCTATCAGATCAATAAGATCATTGGCTATTATTAATGCTTGATTATCATGATCGCTAGCGGTAAGCCCATGAGCATAATCATAACCTAATGAGGCATTGATATGATACCTAATTAAGTAAATATATTCAGATACTCTCCCCGGTAATTTATCTTCTTTTAAAAACTTCAATACTAAGGACTCGGTGGCAGAAAAGACACTCGCTTTTTCAAAATCATTATTTGCCTTTTTTGCTAAAATACATAATTTTTGTAATTTAAGAGTAAAAACATAAGGTGAATTCATTTCGGTAATCTCCATAATATATATTAACTCTAACATCTAACTCTAACATCTAACTCTAACATCTAACTCTAATATCTAGCTCTATTCATACACTGCGACATTAAATCTTTATTTATTAACAGTAGTTACAAATTGAAACAAATAAGATATCAAACATTTATTATTTAACGCGATTATTAAAAATAAATCAGCCGCAAGTCCTTTAGAATACTAGTGGTGAAAGTAGCTGGCATCATTGACAACAATATGACTGTGAGTAATAACTCTATATTTCATTTAACACACAAGAGCCATGCTGGAACAATAAATTAACAACGAGTTAAATACTTCACATCACTTACAGAACAAAAGTAAATCATCAAAAAACTATATACAGAGATAAAACAACATCACTCAGATTAATATAAACGTGACACCTATCATTTTATATTGATACAACAATATAAGCAGTAATAGAATATAATCTTTATTATTCTACAGAGTAAGACACCTCAATACAAAAAGGCCAATACCCATCGCGGCACACTAAAAAAGGACAAAATTACCATCCCTTTAACTCAGGATCCTAGCTGCTGCATTCAATGTTGAGTATTCATCAAACTTTTAAGCGTTATTTTTCAATCCACAGTATTATCTAACGCTAAATAATTCGATGTGAGTGCGGTTATCGCTGCTTTATAGTGAACCACTCCACATCATAATCTTTGGCTTGTAAATACCCCGCAACTTGCTATGCAAATCAACAAACACTGCCACTACTCAAACTAGTACTACAATATTTATTGAAAAATAGCCAATAAGCTAATGTTATTACAGCTTATATAGGCAAATGCGTATTGGCTATTTTTACACATTTTATAAAAAAGTGTTATCTAATCGAAATACCTGCGACTTCGACCACCGAATTGGCATTAGCCCGCTCGATAATTTTAACCAAAGCAGATTGAATAACCTCACTTTCCCTTGCATCCGTTTTACTCGTAAAGCGCTCTTCCTGTACCTCGCTCCCCTTCTCTAACATAAACTGAACAACCACTTCAGTTGCACAATCAGCGCTCGCCCCAAAATAGGCTAACGATATTTGAGGATAACCTTTAAAGCCTGCCTTAACGTATTTAGCAATGCGTTTTTTAGCTTTATCTACGTGCATATTAACCCCTTATAATCATTTAAACGGAGAAGATAATCCAACTATCAACCCCCATTTCGATAAACACTCGTTCATTGCCTGCTAGCCTAACCAAAAATGCCCCTTTATTCAGAATAAATATCCCCATTTTGTTCGGGCCTAATTCCATCGGACACCTTGATTGTGGGTATATACCCATTAATCAAGGTGAGTATGAGTACTTGGAATAGTCATAGCAAGCCATTATAAATCAATAATATACTTGGAATTTCACAAGGTATCAACACACTCAACCTACCACATTACGATCTAGGCAATTTTCTGTATCGTCACTAATAATGATCTTTAGTCAGGTTTCATCTGGAATACTTAGCATATTCAACACCTACACGTATTAGTTGATATTGATCCCTGCTTATCATTTCGGATAATTCGGCCTGTTTCAGCAACAAGCTCAAGATAGTTTTTTAGTACGAAAACTATTCCTTTGGGCTGGTGTAGTCCGACTAATCAGGCATACTCACCAAATGATGTAGCAGAGCATTTTACTCAGTCACTCAGAAAGCGATACAATCGACCTCAATACCTGAAATCAAAATGGCTACTCAAGTGATCGCTAAATAGAGCCGCTGATTCAATAGTATCAAGATAACGTCCTCCGCCGCTTAATGAAAATAATCGTGGGTGTTATATAGCCCTCTTCACCCATCGCCTTTGTAAGATCCTCGAAAGAAGTCGCTTTACCCACCCCCTAAAGCTAAGCTATTTTCCAAGTAAAATGACAAGACAGTGCCAAAAGCTCAGTGAATCAATCACACTGAGCGACAGGATATATTTTTCTATATTAATCAAATCAACTTATTTGGCTCACTGCCGTAGATTTTATACATATTGCTGATCCCCATATCCTTTTGTTTCATGTTGACGAAAAATTTCATTGTGGTCACACCAAAAGGCATTTGTGCAACTCCCGAATCCGTTCCTGTCGGAGTGATGATGGCAAACGGTGGGGTTTTATAAGCGCTCCCTTTTTTCCCTTTCGCTGATTTGAGTAGCAGATCTGCCAACATAGTGCCCTGCACACTGGCAATATAGCCGTGTTTATGATTATCGAGATCCGCACAGTCACCTAATGCGTACAAATTATCATAGCCCACAACGTTCATAAATGGATCCACCTTGACTAAGCCTTTATTATCAAGAACATCTGAGAGTTCAGCATTCAAAAACTCAGTATTGGGTACCATTCCGACACACGTATAAGCAATGTCGACCTGAAGGGATTCATTGCTTTTAGAACACCGATATACATTCCCGTCTTTCGTAAACCGGCGGTTAAATTTCACTTTTACCTTTCTGGCCGTTAATTGCTCCAATGCTTTACGTTGTGCCTTGGGTTTCATGTGATCTAATAGCGTATCGGTTGAATGGGCTAAAGTGATGTCTTTATCAGGAAAGGCACTGGCAATTTCACCTGCAAACTCGACCCCTACTGTTCCCCCTCCGATCACTAGAACTGATTTTGCGGATGCAAGCAAGGTGTGATTAGCCACTATTTCTTGGTTACGCTCAGTATAATCGAACGCAGCATTCGACTTGGCCAACGATAATGTCGGATAACGACTTCCTGATGAAATAATGGCGCGTTTAAAGCGAATGCTCTCTCCATTGTCGAGCTTAACCTCCTTATCATTCATTGATTTTATACTGCCCTGAATAAAGGTCCCGTCGATAAAATCACGATAGCGTTTACGTGGGGTATTGCCAAGTGTTTTGGGGGCGGCAACATTGCGTAATACGGCAAACGTCACTTCAAAATAATTTTTTCTATCAACTAATGTCACACTAACCCCTTTTTTAGATAGCTTTTGAGCAGCAGCCACCCCGCCAAAGCCCCCCCCAATAATAAGTACATCTGTTTGCTTTTGCATAATGACCTTTCCATCTTGAAATTATTGATAAAATTGAACCTATTTCGCTTTAAACAGACAATAACATTAGTTAATATCTAATATAATTTGTTATTTTCTATTAACATGTAAGGTTTTTTCTAAGGAAATCCATGACACTCGATCAACTTAAATCCTTGCAGGCCATCGTTGAAGGTGGATCCCTGAGAGCGGCTGCTCAGGATCTGCACCGAACACAGCCCACAATCAGTGTCGCGATAAAGAACCTAGAGGAAGAGCTTGGACTCAAAATATTTGATCGAAACCAATATAGAAACACACTAACACCGCAAGGCAAGGCTCTGTATGAAAAAGCGAAGTTAGTCTTAGGACAAGCACAATCATTTAAAAAACTCGCAAAACAACTTGCCACTGGAGAAGAGTTACGGGTGGGTATTGCTTTTACTTCCGCTATCCCTGTGTCTCCGATTATCAGTACCATTAGACAATGTAAAGTGGCGTTTCCCCGCACTCGACTGGAAATTTATTCTGAAAATGGCATGGGTCCCTTAGATTTACTGGAAGACGGGCAAGCGTCGATTTTGATCATTCCCTGGATTAACAATATTGAAAAATTGGAATCTATGCACTTCATGAATTTGCGATTCGTATCGGTCATTGCGGCACATTCCCCCTTGTTACAACAATATGACGTGGTGCCCCAAGCCGTCATGAAGACTCATCCTCAGGTCATTATTAGTGGCCGTAAATCTTCAACGACAAGCTACGGTGTGCTTGAAGGCGGCGATCAGTGGAGAGTCAATGATTTCCAAACTAAAAAAGAAATTATCATGCAAGGCATGGGATGGGGCAGCTTACCCGAACACCTGATAAAAGATGAGCTTGCACAGGGGTTACTCGCACCCATAAAAGTTGAAGGTGAGGTTGGATCTCCGGGCATCGAATTTCGAATTGCTAGATTGGATTCAGAGCCTGCCGGACCGGTTGCGCAAAGGCTCTGGCAATTGTTCCGAGAAGGCACCAGCCTAAGCCTGAGTTGTTAGTGTAAAAGATCATGTAAAAATAGATCTCGTTTTTCACCCATTGTTTAATCACCACCAGCAAAGAATGGCCACTCTAAATTACTATTAACTATATTTTCAATTGGTTATAAAAATAACAATGAGTATATTGATTGTTCCCTTCGACACAAAGTAGGAAAAGTCAAAATAACAGAGAGGATGAAGGTAGGTAGCTTTTTTAATGATTTATGGATACAAAATGAATACAAACTGAGTGAATTCAAAAATCTTTAAGTACATCAAAGTCCCAATTTTTAAACCGTCCCCTTACTAGACTATTGGCTATCTTATCAAACGAAATTCAATCGATTAGAGTAATAAGTGTTGGTCAAATAAACATATTTCAATTTTACAAGGAGTAAATAATGGGAAATATTATTGCTGCAACATGTTCTGGAAGTTCAACTCATAACGGTTTAGATTATGATGATTTTCCAACGAGAAGAGCGCACAATCATCAAACAACAGATAGACACACATCCCACCACACACACAGCAGTCATCAAAATACGGATCATTTAGACCTAGCGATTGATTTTGATGGGGCGAGCAATTTTGAAGACTTTTTATCAAGAAGTGAATTAGCCCTTACCGAAAGCAAAATGAAACAAGCATACTTCCCTCAAACAACAGACACATTAGCAGCAAAAGCATTAGTTCATCAGCCTTCTAAAGACGTTCAAATAACCTATGATAATGCCAGATCAGACTATAGAAAATTGATTACAAATATATTAAATGATAACCATAAATCACCAGAATGGTTGTTAAAAATGATGGCAAGATGGGAAGACAAAAATCCAATATCAAATTTTGAAATGAATGCTCAAACCACTGTAACATCCGCATCAAAAGCGATTGAGTTTCCACAACAAGCCCAGCAAGCACAAGTAGAGCCTATCCCTACGTCCATAAGCACTCCAATCATTGAAAAAAAATCAGTCAGTACGTCGAGTCAAAATAGGGACATAAGCCATAATAGAACAAGATTCGATATACAAAATGACAGGCATAAACCCGAGTTCGCATCTAAAGGTTTTTTTTCCTCTCTTCTTAGTTGTTTCCCATTTATCGATAAGTAACCTCAAATCGGTTTAACGCATCACTGCAATTGTGTTGAATTCAGCTGATGTGATATTAAATTGTGGCTTTCTCTCTTTAAGTTGGTAAGCCACTAAACCGCCTATCATATTGAGCATGAAATCAACCGTGGTTAAATCTTCACCAGCAAAGGATGGTCACTCTCTGCCTCGTGCTCTCTAAATTACTATCAACTTTATTTTCAATGTGTTATAAAAAATAATGATGGGTGCCTTGATTGTTGATGGTTCTCCAATTTCAAAGACTCTTGCTGATTTTATAAAATGCAGTGAAGAGCAGTTAAAGCCAACACGGTTTACGATTAACGAGATTTAGCAAAGACTTGTGTCCAATAATAGTGATAATTTACATCGCTGTTTGCGCTACACGCTAAGCCCATTTCCGTCACATTTTCGCTCATAATATTCTTACAATGTCCGTCACTCACCATCCATGCATCCACGACAGACTGCGCCGTAGTCTGACCGCCAGCAATATTTTCTGCCACATAAGACCACGTGTAGCCTTGAGCAGTAACCCGAGTCGCTACTGTGCTTTCGTCAAGGCCTGTATGACTAAAAAAATCATAATTAGCCATATTATTCGAGTGCGCTTGTGCAGCCGCAGTCAATAAAGCATTCCAGGTTAACTCCTCCACAGGACCATAACGTTCACTGCCACAAGTTTGTTCCTGTGTACGCTGTTCATTAATCAAAGCCAAAACAGTCGTCAGATCATCACTACAGCTAATTTGGCTATAGTGGGTATCATCATCACTGCTAGCATCAGAGCCTCCATCATTCACAACCGCTTCATCAGATCCCTGATTGTCGCTAGATGCTCCATCGTCACTATTACAGCCAGAGATCAGGCCCGCACAAAATATCCCCACTAACCAATAACGCATACTGGCACCTAACTATTGTTAACTAAAACGGCCATCATAGTAACAAAATATTTAAAATTTTAAAGTAATTCACTTAAAATTTACAAAACAGGCAAATACATTAATAATCAATTGATTATCATATAAAAGGTCAATTTAACATCGAACATTCCAATCAATCAACGACCCCGCACCAAGGCTTTTCGCTTCGGCTCAAATTCGCTACGCGAAGAGGGGTATCTAGATTACTCTAAGGTCCAAACACCGCTACGCCACAAGTTGCGAGGAATTAAACCCGAGTAAGATTAAATAGAATGAATATACTGCCCTATAGTTCATGCTGAGAAAATGACTGAAGGATATTCAGGATCATAAAACAGCAGTAAGATGAGTGCTTGGATGATTAGATTGACGCCACCAGCAAAAGATAGACCTGTGAAACTCTCTGCTTCAATGCACGCTAATTTAGCACCCGCTTTATTTTCAAAAAGTTACCGACAGATAATAATGGGTACCTTGGTTGTGAGCAACATGTTATATTTGAACCCATAGCTACACAAACATAGCTTTTAACACGGATTCATATTCAGTAGGAATGACACGCATTCCTAAAGCTTTCGTTTTATACCAACTAATAAAATCAGAATCAGTTATTGCTAATGGGGGATCTAATAATTTTAGTTCGCCATCCTGTTCATATTTCACTGTGTTTTTATAATCAAATTTTCCGAGCCATTTACCCCCTGCTTTTCGAAAGCATTCAGTACACTTGTAGCTATAAGCGAGTTTAAAAATATTTTTTCTACCCACCTTTTCTTTTTCAATGACGTAAACATACGAACCTTCTGATGCCAATTCTGCTTCATTCTTTTTACTGGTGTACGAGAATGGCACTTTCCGAACGTCTTTATAGATACTGGTTACAGGCCCCTGCTCTTCTGAAAGATGCCCTACAATATAAGAACTCATAAATCCTCTCTAAAAATATAACCTTTATATAGTGCGCATGCTCGATCACCACATCAGACCAGTGCTCTTTCTCAAAATAGACGCATTATTAATATACTGTATTATATAATATTCATCAGGTTTTAGTTAGACACACCCGCCTTCAACATGCTAAAATAATTATGGATATCTAAATTGTGAATTATTTTCGATAAGTTATAGATAAATAATTATGGATGTCTTGGTTGTGCCTAACCCAGTGCTCTGCAAAAATTTTCCGTAGCAGCGCCTTGTTATGCATGGCTACCATCCGGAAATTAACCAAACCAGCCATTGTTAAATCTCCACCAGCCTCGATGCTCTCTAATTTAACATTCACTCTATTTTCAATAAGTTAGATATAGTTGTGGGTAGTTTGGTTGTTGATTATTTAACGTTTACTCTGACCCGACTTTTCCCCGATTGCTTGCCGCAGGCTAAAGTCGTGGATTCCCATCCACACTGGGGCAAGGAGGACTGCTCGTCCTTATCCTCCTTGCATTCACCATAACGCCCCGACGGAGTAGAAGCACTTCAATTGTGCGATAAACAAAAATATTTATCACCTCATATTCGCCGTCCTTGGCTCAACTAAGGCTATTTTCGACATCCTGTCTTAATCACAATATTTTTTATCGAAAAGTTAAAGTTACTCCGATGGGGAGTTAAATCAAAAGCAAAAACAAACAGCAACAATAGCTGTCTATGAATTCGCTGAAATCATCACAACTATCAAAAACGGTCCCCTGAAACATCACCCTAAACAGAGCGAACTCTCGTTCTGCTATTTGCATAATAAAGAGTATGACTAAACTTTAGCCTCGGGCTTGTTCAACACTTGGGATAAGGACGCGGCTGCGCGCGGCCTATCCTTATCTGTTATGTTCTTCGTTACGCTGATATACCAAAATAACCTTTTAATACTTTAGCTTGTTCCGAGTCTTGCACCACTTTCTCCGTTTGCAGTCCACTTTGATCTGTGATCAGTAACCTATCGCCTGAAAGAGTGATCCGTTGAGAGTGTTTATACACCGTAACCAAAAGCTTCTGGGTAAATATCGACTCTGGGGATGTTTCAATAAAATGACTAACTTGTTGAAAATCACTTATGTTTTTAGATGCCAAGCGAAATGCATACCGATACTTCCAAGTATCTGCTTCATTGAAGCACAATACAAAGTCACTTATACCATAGCGCATAACTTTATAGTGAATACACTCTTCACCAGTAGTTTCTGCATGACTATGAATTGAAATGGGATCACCAAAGTATTTACCGTTGCCAACATCGACGAGATATTCAACTTCATCTAGCGTTACAATTAATGACATATGATCAAAGTGGCCTTTAAATGAGGCACCAGGAAACATTTCCGCTTCAATCACTCTCACATCGAAGCCTAGCGCTCTGAGAGCTGAGAAAAATAAACTATTATTTTCAAAGCAAACACCACCTCTTTTGTGTGTGACTATTTTGTCGAATACTTTGCTAGTTGAAAAATCAAGCGGTTTTTTTTCGATAATGTCAATGTTCTCAAATGGTATTGCCCCCAAAAAACATTCTTGCAATTTTGTCAGGCTCTCAAATGAGTTTGAAACCTTACCTTCAAAACCAATCCTTGATAAAAATACTTTCTTATTCAATTAGATACCTTATACCCTTGATGAAAATACAATCGTTGTGTAGTGTGTATTCGCCTTATCTATACCACCAGTTTATCAAGCTATTACAGTCCATATAATAGCGTTTCAACCTTCCTGTCTTAATCACAATATTTTTTATCGAAAAGTTAAAGTTACTCCGATGGGGAGTTAAATCAAAAATAAAAACAAAAACAAAAACAAAAACAAAAACAAACAGTAACAATAGCTGTCTATGAATTCGCTGAAATCATCACAACTATCAAAAACGGTCCCCCTGAAACATCACCCTAAACAGAGCGAACTCTCGTTCAGTTATTTGCATAATAAAGAGTATGACCTAAGCCTCAGCCTCGGGCTCCTCACGTTAATAGAAAGTACACTTGCCTCTTTCTTAAAAACAGAGACGCGGCTCCGCGCGGCCTATCCTGATTAGTTATATTACCCACCAGCAAAGGCTTATCACTCCCAGTCTCGATGCTCTGTAACTTATCACTGACTTTATTTTCAATAAGTTACCGACAAATAACTATGGGTGTCTTGATTGTGAGTTATTGTCAAATGTGGTGTATCAATGAATCGTGATGTTCTGTTTGATCTTGAGTGATCCGCTCACCATCTTTAAATTGAATACCTGATATGACATCAGCAAGCAGCT
>NZ_JAKIKS010000150.1 GCF_023284005.1 Shewanella surugensis | reverse complement strand
AGATCAACAAAGCCAGCAGGACAAGCAAGATCAACAAAGCCAGCAGGACAAGCAAGATCAACAAAGCCAGCAGGACAAGCAAGATCAACAAAGCCAGCAGGACAAGCAAGAGCCACTTAACGCTCAAGAAATGACTAAGGATAATACCGCACCTGAAGAAGCACTTCCGGCTGACATGCAACGCGCATTGCGGTCTCTCGCTGACGATCCTCAAATATTACTGCGTAACAAAATGCAATTAGAATATCAAAAACGCCACCAAAATGGGGCTCAACCAAAGGACAACCAACAGTGGTAAAACGCTCATTACTCCTCATTATACTTCTCGGATTGATCGCCGCGTTTCCTGCGCGGGCGATCACTAGCTTGCAAGCCTCCGTTGACAAAAATATCGTCAATGCAGGCGAGTCGCTCATGTTAACCATTACCGCCGATGATAGTTTAGATACTCAAGCTTTGGATACTTCAGCACTTAAGAATGACTTTACAATCCAAAGACCTCGCACCAGTCACAGTACGCGTATGGTTAATTTTACCACCACCAAAGAAACTCAATGGCAAGTACTATTATTACCTAAGCGTCAAGGTCATATCATCATCCCCGCCTTTAGCATCAATGGGGTGAGCTCTGCGCCAATTAAAATGACGGTTAAACCACGGGGTTCTATGCCCAAACAAGCGCAAAACGTGTATATAGAAGCCCATTTATCGACTCAACACGCTTATGTAGAACAACTGATTAACTATAAAGTTAAACTGTTCCTCGCTGCAGAGTTACAAAGAGGCATACTCAATGAACCCATTGTCTCGGACGCTGAAGTCAAACAACTTGGCGAAGATAAAGACACAACCGAAATCATTAATGGACGCCGTTACCGAGTCATTGAAAGAAATTATGCCATCATTGCCGATAAGCCTGGAAAGCTGACGATTCAAGGCGCTAGCTTTAATGGTGATATTACCGTTCAATCTCAGCGTAGTAATAGCTTGTTTGGCTTCACAGATAGCCGCCCAGTACAAACTCAAGCAGCCAATGTCGAATTAACCATCAAAGATAAACCAGCAAGCTATCATGGGCATTGGTTTGTAGCTGATTTAGTCTTACTCAATGAAGATTGGCCCAAAGATGCTCAATATCAAGTCGGTACACCTATCACCCGCACCGTCACGTTAACGGCTGTGAATACTGATGAAAGCCGCTTGCCCGATTTGAATTTTGACACTCCTTCAACGCTTAAATCTTATCCTGAAAAAGCGCAACGAGAAAATAGGATTCGAGACAATAAAACTCTGGCTATATTAAGCCAAACAACCGCGATAATTCCAACCAAAGCGGGCACCTATACGCTTCCTGCACTAGATGTGCCTTGGTGGAATCCACATTTAAAAAAACAAGAAATCGCGACGCTACCGGCGAGAAGCATTACCGTTAAAGCCGCCGAGCAAGCTGATATCCCTGTCACACAACCACCACAGGTGTCAGTGTCAGTATCGGCAACACCGTCTTACTGGATGTGGATTGCACTGACTTTTGCCACACTTTGGATCATCACCTTAATCGCATACGGCCTATTATGGCGTAAACAATCTCAATCTCAACCGAAAACGACAAGCCAATTGCCGATGCCTAAGGCTCATGCTCAATCGAACGTCAGCCTAAAACAAGCATGCAAAATGCACGATCCCAGTCAAGTCCTCTTGAGCTTACAACAACATTTTTCCGACCATTATCAAAAATCCATGACATTGGATAAAATTGCCCAATTATCACCCGATCTGGCGAGCAGTATTGCCGCCTTACAGCGCGGGGCTTTCTCACAAACAAGCAGTCATATCGATTATGACCGCATTTTGCATGCTGTCCGGCAACTCAACGGAAAACAAAATCAGAAAAAGAAATCCTCTTTATCTGATTTGAATCCATAACCTAATGATTTAAAAGTTATTACACTGACAAGTTGAACATAAAAAATGATGTAATATCAACTCATTACTTTGTAATTAGTTGATATTAGCATTAAACTTTAATCACCCTTCTCCTCATGAAATATAAAAATGTTGCGTCACTGGCGAAATAAAAAGAGTACATCCACGGTCTCTTCTGACATGCTAAATAAACAACGACGATATAACAGCCTAGTCAAGGCGCTTCATGCCGATATTTACCGCTATGCCTACTGGCTCTGTGGCGATAAACATATTGCAGAAGATATAACCCAAGAGACATTTTTACGTGCTTGGCGCTCACTCGACACCTTAAAAGATGAAAAAGCCGCCAAAGCTTGGCTTATCACCATATTAAGACGAGAAAATGCGCGGCGTTTTGAGCGAAAACAGTTCACTTACTCAGATATTGAACAAGAAGAGTTACAAGACACCTTGTCACCTAGCACCGAGAATAAAGTCGAGCAGCATTTGTTACAAAAACAGATTGAAAGATTAGCATTAGAATATCGAGAGCCATTATTATTACAGCTTATTGGCGGTTTTAGTGGTGAAGAAATTGCAAAAATTCTTTCTCTTAATATCAATACTGTTATGACGCGTTTATTTCGTGCCCGTCACCAATTAAAACAAGCACTCGAACAACCCCAAGTCAGAGGACAATCACATGGATGAGCTTAAGTTTCGACGTCAGGCTTATGCCGATCCTCATCATCAATCACCTGAATTTATCAAGGCGATAAAAGAGGATCCTAAAAAAGCGGCTTTTATTAATGAGCTGAATAATCTCGATCAACAGATAGAAAGTGCCTTAAATATTGATGTTCCTTCCGATCTGAGCGATAAACTATTGCTCAACCAACAATTACTCCAGCATCAAGGTCAACGTAAAAAAGCCGCATTCACGGTTGCACTCGCCGCCTCTATTGCGTTTATAGCGGGAATAAGTTTTATTCTTTTCAGACTCGGTCCAGTAGATCTCAGTGCCTATGCACTCGCACATGTTCATCATGAAAATAAAGCCCTAACAATCAATGGCAACATTCCGTATCAAGATGTCAACACGAAACTGGCTTCATTGACAAATTTATCCAATGCCAAATTTACTCAACAGCCAGGTAAAGTCTTTTATAGCACCTATTGTGACTTCCAAGGCGTGAAAAGCTTACACTTGGTCATGCAAGGAGAACAGGGCAAAGTCACCCTCTTTATTGTCCCAATGGAAAACAGAATGCAACTTCAAGATGCCTTTGCCGATAGTAAGCTTAAAGGATTAGGTTTTAAAATTGATAATGCCTATATGTTAATCGTTGGTGACAATAACAAAGATATTAATTACGTTAAAAACGAAATTAAGCAAAGTTTTATTTAAGCACTTCACAAAATACCGGCGGGAGAAAAGTGACAGGTCAGATCTCCCGGCTATTTCAGTCCTACAATTGAGCTAATTAGCAAACTTCTGGTAGCATAGCCCCCACAATCCAACAATAAAAATATAACTCAGTAATCATGAACATAGAATTACCCGTTCTCATTACCTTTATTGCTTATCTCGCGTTAATGATAGGCATCGGCTTCATAGCCTATCAATCAACAGAATCTATTGATGACTACATTCTCGGTGGTCGTAGCATGGGACCCGGTGTCACCGCATTAAGTGTGGGCGCATCTGATATGTCCGGTTGGTTATTACTTGGCCTCCCTGGCGCCGTTTATCTTGGAGGACTCGGAGAAGCATGGATAGGCATAGGCCTCGTCTTTGGTGCTTGGCTTAATTGGTTACTCGTCGCTAAACGACTGCGAATTTACACTGAATTTACCAGTAACTCATTGACATTACCAGATTTCTTTGAAAAAAGATTCAATGATAAAAGTGGCATTTTAAAGCTCGTCTCTGCGATCACCATAATGGTGTTTTTTACTTTTTATGCTTCATCTGGCATGGTCGGCGGCGCGATTCTATTTGAAAAAGCCTTCGGCTTAGACTACACCTTAGCGCTAGTTATTGGCTCGAGTATTATCGTGGCTTATACCTTTGTTGGCGGGTACTTTGCTGTGAGTTGGACTGATTTTTTTCAAGGTTGTATGATGCTGGCCGCGCTACTCTTTGTCCCTGTTGCCATTTTTAATCAACCGGCGACCCAAGATGCATTGGACAGTTTTGATCCCAATATGCTCTTGTTTATTCATGACAACACCACTATCATCGGACTTATTTCTCTATTAGCTTGGGGGCTCGGTTATTTTGGACAACCTCATATCCTTACTCGATTTATGGCGATTAACTCTCCCGAAGACATCCCTAAATCACGCCGTATAGCCATGAGCTGGATGCTAATGGCACTCATTGGGGCATTAGCCACTGGCTTAGTCGGTAGCCTCTACTTCGCCGATAGTCCATTAGAAAATCCTGAAACCGTCTTTATTCACTTAGCCAATGCCGCCTTTAATCCTTGGATCAGTGGCTTACTCATTGCCGCTATTTTATCCGCTATTATGAGTACCATTGATTCTCAGTTGCTGGTGTGCTCAAGCGTCATTACTGAAGATTTCTATAAAAAATGGTTAAGACCCCATGCTAAAGATAAAGAGCTGATACTCGTTGGTCGATTCGGCGTCCTTGCCATTGCCCTTATCGCAGGGATCATCGCGTTGAATCCACAAAGTAGCGTACTCAACCTAGTCAGTTATGCTTGGGCTGGCTTTGGGGCAGCTTTCGGTCCAGTCGTCCTACTGTCACTCTTTTGGAAAGGCTACAGCCGCAATGGCGCAATTGCTTCTATCATCATCGGTGCAGTCACTGTTATCGTTTGGAAACAATTATCAGGCGAGATTTTCGACCTGTATGAAATCCTACCCGGTTTCATACTTGCAACATGTGTTGGCATACTTGTCAGTAAAATTTCAACGCCTTGTGAAACCATTTCAGAGCAGTTCAATGCTTTCACAGCTAAGCTCTAATCCCTCTTCTCAATAAAATAAAATAAATAAGCGCACATATGTGCGCTTATTTATTCAGCGAAAAATACTAGGCAATATCGCTTTACTTACAAAAGATTAACATCTAGCCTTGTTTATTCTCCTTTATATAGCCAAACTATTGGTTTGCTTTATAAGCCTTTTTTGAAGTAAGCTCCTAACCGTTGTTCATAAATAACAACCTTAATTAACTAATTATACCAAAAAATGCATCTGGTCGGAGTTGCTGAATAGGCGTTAACTCCTCTACCATGCGCTGGTCTAACAAGTGGATCTTGCGACTCGGCTATTCAGCAAGTCATATAAGCAAGACCTTAAATAAAGAGATGATGATTATGAAACGCTTCAACAAGACGTTCCTTGCTATTTCAATTACGCTGGCCAGCTCTCAAGCTATGGCAGCCGGTTTTCAACTTAACAGTCAATCCGCAACGGGTCTTGGCCGTGCAATGGCCGGTGATGCGGTTATTGCAGACAATGCTTCTGTATTATCCCGTAACCCTGCCGCAATGGCGCTTTTTAAAGATAAAGCCGTTTCTCTTGGGATCACTTATGCTGATGTTGATGTCAGTGTTGACGATGTCAGCTCACCAACAACCAATTTTGGTAGTGATGACAGTGCAGGCTCTGGTAAAATCATTCCTAATGCCTATTATATCCAACCTATTAATGAAAGCTGGGCTATGGGGTTCGCCGCATTCAGTAATTTTGGCACCGGTACCGATACGTCAGCGATAACTGATGATACGACAGCCACTACCCAAGCACCTATCGATTTGCTCGGTGAAACCGAAATCACATCAGTGGATTTCAATGCCAGTGTCTCTTATCGGTTCAATGAATACGTTAGTTTCGGCTTAGGCGTAGATTTTGTATACGGCACAGGTAAACTGACTCGTAACGGACCATTTTATGCTGCTGGCGCTGTAGATTATTATGTCGCCGATGTCGAAGCCAGTGGCTGGGGCGTAGGCGGTATTGCCGGTTTAGTATATGAAATCAACGATGATAACCGCATTGGGCTGAGCTATCGTTATAGTCCAACTATCAAGGCAAATGGAGACACAATAGAAAGATTAGGCGTCAGTTATGATCAAATTGAAATTCCGTTACCGAATATTGCTCAACTCGGTGGTTTTCATCAGATCACTGAACATTTCGCCCTTTCCTATACGGTTCAGTACACCCAATGGGGCGAATTCGATAAACTCACCTTACTGGATAGTGACGTTAATGGCAGTGATGCTATTTTAAAAGAATACCAATGGGATGATTCTTGGTTATTCAGTATTGGCGGCACTTACGATATCAATGATACTTGGACCGCTCGTATCGGCTATATGTATGACCAAGGTGTGGTAGGCGATCTGAGTTCGATATCGATTCCTGATTCCGATCGTAATTGGTACACTGGAGGCGTGAGCTATCACTTTAACCAAAAATCATCTCTGGACTTAGGTATTGCCTTCGTACGTGGTAAGAAAACCGATTTGACTGAATACAGCTCATTCGTCAATCTTGGTACGCAAACGCCTATCACCGCAACCACAACCTCTAACGCCGTCTATTACAGTATGCAATACAGCTATAACTTCTAATGTTATTTCAGCTAATCTAATCATTCAGTGAAATAATAAAAAACCGCATTACCTGCGGTTTTTTATTATTTATCGATACATCCCCCATAGTCTGTCTTGTGATCGATCCACCATCCTCACCTTTCAATGAACTTGGGTATGAGCATCGCCACTTTTAATAAACAAAATACCCACTCTATTGAAAATGCTATAGGTAATATAGGAGTATATGCTGTCGATGCTTGTAGAGCATAAAATGGCTATCTTACCAACGTTTCCTCACAGTCATTAAAGTGAATAATGAAAAACCTACATCACAACACATTCATTTCATGACTAATGCTTATGATCCGCCTTACCCTTTTAGTTCTCGTGAATTAATCAGCTGGTAGCCGATATTGTCAAAACTTCCACTTTAACAGGCATACATTCGTTAAAAAATTATTATGATCAGTCAACCATTTCTTTAATAGCACGATCCAATGGCAAATAAATGACAAAATCCATTCACTCCTCCCATCAGTCTCTTTGTTCACAAAAGAGTGATAAACACCAGTATAATACTGTTTAGAAAAGAAAACACAGTTAATTATATTAGAAACAAGTTCAAATCAAGTTTGCTAAAAACAATTAATAACTAAAAGATATATATTATTCATCAATAATATTAATCGGAAACATTTTGTCATACTTCTAATTGTTTATCATGAACATATGAGAAACATTTCAATTAAACCTGCACATAATAAAATGCCTACCCCATCATAACTCATAGCGACAAAGTGAATAAAAAAACACTTAAAACGAATAAATTACAGCAATACCGAATAAAACAACCAGTTTCATTCATTATTGAGATTTATTGATACCACAGATAGTAAAAAACACACAGATTAACTATGCATTTACAACGAGATAACATGCGGGTAGATTTATTAGCGGAGTAACCAGATATTTGGTATCAAAAACCAAAACTGTCCAATAATAATTACAATATGATAATAAATGTGGAATAAAAATATGACATTCAAAAAATCAACTCGAGCTGCGCTGACACTTTCAGCACTAGCGATTGCGATTTCTGCAAATGTACATGCTGCACCTTCAGTCGGTCCTGGGCTATTACCCGCTCAATCACAACAATCTGATGCACCTTTACCAAAACGTTACATTGTTAAGTTTAAAGATGCTGATACTGTCACAAATGGCATCAATGCATTATCAAGTACATCTAGAATCAATCCCGCCTTCTCTCATCACAGTGTACTCAATAGCGTCAAAGCAAAAGAAATGAAGCGTATTGCCCGTCGAAATAGCTATAGTGCTAAATTAGATGACGATAGCTTAACATCACTGCGTTTACGCTCAGATGTCGATTACGTAGAAGAAGATGTACCTCGTCGCCTATTGAGTGAAACTACACCATGGGGACAAACTTACGTCGGTGCAACCGTACTCAGTGACACCGAAGCCGGTAACCGCACCATTTGTATTATTGATTCAGGCTACGATGCTAGCCACAGTGATCTCAGTGGTAACAATGCTTCAGGTACCAATAACTCAGGTACAGGTAACTGGTACGAGCCGGGTAACAATAATGCTCACGGTACTCACGTAGCGGGGACTATTGCCGCGATTGCCAATGGCAGCGGTGTAGTCGGTGTGATGCCTAATCAAAACGTGAATATTCACGTTATAAAAGTCTTCAATGAAAGTGGCTGGGGATATACCTCAGAGCTCGTCGATGCAATCGATGACTGTGTTGATAATGGTGCCAATGTCGTTACCATGAGTTTAGGTGGCCCAACTTACAGTGCCACAGAGAAAAATGCATTAGCCGCTCACCAAAGTAATGGTGTCCTTCTCATTGCCGCTGCAGGTAATGATGGTGATAATACCCATAGTTACCCCGCATCTTATGATGCAGTCATGTCTGTGGCTTCCGTTGATAACAATAAAGATCATTCTGATTTCTCACAATATACCGATCAAGTTGAAATTGCAGGTCCTGGTACTGCCGTTTTATCAACAGTGACTCAAGGTGAAGGTGTATTAGCTGATATCACTATTAGCGGTCAATCTTACTTTGACAGTGGTATTGTGCCTCATAATCGTTATATTCAAACAAGCGGTAATTATGTTCAACAGTTCAATACAGGTAGTGTCACTGATACACTAAAAGCCTGCAGTACAGGCAGCACAAGTTACAGCTGTAATAACATGAACAATAAAATTTGCTTAGTTGAGCGAGCATCAGGGTTATCAGCTAATGCAGCTGAAATTGCGGCTGCTAAAGCATGTTATGACGCAGGAGGCAGTGCCGCTATTGTCTACAGTAACTCATCTCTTCCCGGTCTACAGAACCCTTTCTTAGTGGATACTGATAATGAAGTCCCTATGGTTTCTGTCAGTGTTGACAGAACAACAGGCCTTGCGCTTCTCGATCAAGTCGGCTCTTCTGCAACGGTTGCAGCCACTGATGGCGAGGATTATCAATACTATAACGGTACATCAATGGCTACGCCTCATGTATCAGGCGTAGCGACACTCGTGTGGAGTCATCACACAGATTGTAGCTCTGAGCAAATTCGTGCTGCATTAAAAGCCACAGCCGAAGATCTTGAAACCGCTGGCCGTGATGATAAAACAGGTTATGGTTTAGTCGACGCTGAAGCGGCCGATGTTTACCTCGCTCAGTCTTGTGATGGACCAACCGATGGCAACACTGATGATACCCTAACCAATGGCGTCGCTAAAACAGGTCTGTCTGGTTCAAAAAGTGAAGAACTTTATTACACCTTCGATGTGCCTGCTGGCGCAACCGATCTTAGCTTTGCAATGAGTGGTGGAACCGGTGATGCTGATCTTTACGTTTCTTTCGGTGCCAACCCAACCACCTCTAGCTACGATTGTCGCTCTTGGGAGACAGGTAATGCAGAATCATGCGATATTTCTTCTGTAGAAACAGGAACGTATTATGTCATGCTACAAGGCTACACCGCATTTAGTGGCGTCAGCTTAGAAGCGAATTACACGGCATCATCTGATGGTGGCGATACCGGTGGAGCAGCGACATATTCAAATACCACAAGTTATAGCATTCCAGATAACAGCACCACAGGCGTTTCAAGCTCAATAGAAGCGACGCGCACAGGTGACTCTGGTACCGTAACCGTTACACTTGATATTACGCATACTTATATTGGCGATTTAAACATCCAATTAACCAGCCCGACTGGTCAAGTTGCGGTGCTACATGATAATTCTGGAAGTGGTACTGATAATATCAGCAAGACCTATTCAGTTGATTACTCAGGTGGCGATTCAAATGGTACTTGGTCATTAAAAGCGGTTGATAATGCCAGCCAAGATACCGGTAGCATCAACTCATGGAGCATCAGCTTCGAATAATTCAGCAATTTGATTTATTCAACTTAAAAGGAGACGAATAGTCTCCTTTTTTATGACTATCACAACACTTTTTTCATCATAACAAAACAGACGCTTTCCACCTCAATCTGATATCATTAGCTTAATGATGGTTTTTAAGTTACTCACTCAATATGACGCAAGCAAATAACCCGTTACATGGCATTAAATTAGAAGATCTCTTAAACGATCTTGTCGATCACTATGGCTGGGAAGAGTTAGGTCAACGCATCGATATACGTTGCTTTAATCACGATCCCAGTGTCAAATCCAGTTTAAAGTTTTTACGAAAAACACAGTGGGCACGGGATAAAGTAGAATACTTATATTTAAAACTGCATAAACTACCTCTTCCAGCCCCCAGAGCAGACTCTGGCTCAACGAGCCAAACGAAAAAGGCTTCGCTTCCTCAAGCCAATAACGACATTTGGGGAACAACAAAAAGCGATTAACAGCCATCCAGTCAATAACGTAAAATGACACTCGATAGCATCAATAAATGCTCGAGTGTCATTCATGGCCATCATATGAATAAAGCACTCATCATCAACATTATGGCACAGAACAGTCATGGACAATATCTTGATAAGCCCTCACTGTGTAAGCATCATGAGTACTGGTATTAGTCAGTCCATAACCAGAAAATTGCTTGCCCTTTTTATCGATAAATTGAATGTCGTTATCGGGCATTGCTTTATCATTGTCGAATAAACAATAGCCTAATGCACCCGATACCCCAGCCCACACCAGTTTATTTTTCCCATTCACATTCACCACTTTAACGGTCGTAGTACCAAGTGGATCCTTTTTTTTGTTACCCGACAACCGCGTTGCAAGCTGTACTAACCGCGTGACAACATCATGTTTAGGGATCTGTTGGGAGCTATAGTCGTTTCTGGTGTATGAGGATAAAGAATTGCGATGTAACCTGTTAATTGATCTTGGCCGATCAACAATTAACAAAAGGAACATCGCAATGACTAAAAATGATAATGTTATTTCTATTGAGACACCAGTCAATCCGTT
>NZ_JAKIKS010000149.1 GCF_023284005.1 Shewanella surugensis | reverse complement strand
ATGAATTCGTCGCCACTGCTTATCGCTAATCATTTTACGAGACATATGAATTTCAAAGAGAAAAATTGTATCTTAATCAGCTAATCATGGCCAATTGTCAACGCCCCCTAGATCGTAAATTTTCTCATGAGTTATCGTTTTCTGCCCAAATATTTGACAACCGAACGTTAAAATTTATGTTTCCAGTTGCGTTTACTGATTCAGATTATGTTGACGCTGTAGCTTGCTTTTTTGACTTTCTAAGAGAATTAGAACTTGGCCTTACAAGTCTAGAGGCTATCGGTGTGGAGTTAGAAAGCCTTTTACCTAGGCGTTCTATTGGTGTTGTTTATGACCCAGAGTTAAAGAAAGTAAGCTGGTATAACCCGATGCCTCCGGAACTTAGAGAAGAGATTCGTAGGGAGTTACAGCAAAAAAACACATAATCGGGTAGCCGGAGGTATCTAGCTACCACCCACCAGCCTGCATGCGGCTCCGCACAGGGTGAAATATAGACATCCATCATTAATGGTATATTTTAAATCCTCTGACTAAGCTTGATGGACTAGTTGAAGTAGGAGGTAACTCGTTAATACTGACCTCGGCCACACCCAAGAAGAACGTTTATTAGGAAAAATTTATTTTTACTTATCAAGAATATTCCCCTCAGTTAATCAACTGAGTTGTTATTCAACAGCCTAAAACTCACCAATTCCACTTATATCACTCTTTTTTCAAGATTATTAGCAGGTAATGTGTTGAAAATGGTTCTGATCTAGATTTGATAGATACTGAGTGTTGATATCTTTTAGAATTCTCAGTATGTTATTGATTAATAATGGCTGGCTATAACGATTGGCTAACAAAAGCACCGATTTTGTCAGCAAAAGACAGTCAAGGTTTACGTTTTGATCAGGCACCTAAGTTGTAAGTACCCAGTAAGCTGAGGCTGTCTTGGTTTTTTGATTCACCTCGCTGATTTTTTGTTATTTTATCTGTTCCCTAATATCATTTTCACCGCTAATTGGTATGAATGGATATTTCCGGCGGCTTCACAATGCGATCTATCCTGAAATAAGGGGCAATAAAGGTTATTGAAGATGTACTTTTTTCGGGGGAGACTTTACAATCACAACATGGTTTTATATAGTGTATATAGTGCACTACATAAAGGCACTCGTCATGTTGCTACGGAAGCCATATACATATAAAAACAGCCTGAGTTTTAAAGTGTACTTCGACGGTTCGGCTCAAGACATTCAGACAGAGCTGCATGTTATCGGAAAAAGTAAAACCGCAATCTTCCCTTATGCCCGCTCCTAAAGGCACCGTGTTACATGATGACTCCATAAGTGGTTTAATTCTTTTATTTTCAAATTCATATGTTACGGTTTAATTCTCCATCGACAGTTAAACATTGGAGATCCAGTAAGGGCAAGCCACGTTTCGCTCTATTCCGGAGAGCCAATGTTCAGAGCAGAGGTGACGACTCTCAATTGAATGCTTTCAGAGAGACGCTTTATAACCTGTAGCATTGTAACCATGTTAACCTAATAAGTGAGTTGCTCAATGAGTATCCCTAATTTTTTTAACACAGATTTATTTTCCCTGCACCCCGCCCAAGATAATGTTTGGTACGATCAGAGGGTTTACTCCTACAATCCTCAATACAATATTACTTGGTATCAAGTGCTTGATGAAGCTGTTGACCTTTCTCGACTCAAGCAAGCCTGGAAAAAAGTCGTTACGGATTGTGATGCCTTGCGTTTGGATATTCAAGCTCAAGCCGACGGGTTACCGAAGCAGCGAGTGCTGCCTCCTGAGCAAATTATTACGGAAATTACGGCGCTGGATTTTTCCGGACAGGTTACGGACCAAGCTGCCCAAGCATGGATGCGAGCGCAATGCGAGCACGTATTTGACGTGGAGCGGGGCGAGCGGTACCAGCTGGCGCTACTGAAAATAGAGTCTGGGCGGTATTATCTTTTTTTCTGCTTTCACCATCTTTTTATCGATGCGATGTGCGTGTGTCTTATTTGTGAACAGATGTTAAGTGCTTATCAAACACTGACTGCAGCAGCTCCTAGTCAAATGAAAGCGCTTCCTGACTATCGTTTAGTTGCGGAAAAAGCCGCCAATTACCTGCTTTCAAACCGTTATAATCGTGATCAAGATTATTGGCAGCAGTTTCTACAGCAACATGAAATGAGTCGGCTACCTCGGCTCTACTTGCAGCAGAATCAAGCTCATCTTTTTGAAGTTGAGCTGAGTCAACAACTGACCGCAGAGCTGCGTGAATTCTGTCAAACACATCAAACCAGTTTAATGGGCCTCTTGCTGAGTATCGTCACCCTCTATTTCACTCGGGTGTTAAATTCCGATGAACTGGTAGTCAGTAGTGCCGTACATGGACGTAGGGGGAAAGTTGGGATGCAGACTGTGGGTATGCATTCGAATCTAATCGTGATCGCAACAGCAGTGGATGAAAAACGCCATTTCATTGATCTACTCAAACAGTGTAATAATCAATTACGACAAGGGATGCGTCATTCACAGTTTCCCTATGGTCATTTGAGTCGAATAACGCCCAATTTCAGAACGGATATTCAAATAAACTATCAATTTCATCCTCAAAGTGCGCTTGGAATAAAAGTCGATTATTTGATAAGTGCGTCTGGCTCAGGACCGTTAAATATCAGATTGATTGATTTTCAGGATGTGGATACTCTCAGATTGCGAATGACTTATCAAGACGCTTACTTTAACGAAATTGATATAGCACAATTATGCAAGCGATTCATGCTGTTGATGGAGCAATGTACGCAGCGACCAGAGGATCCCCTTAGTTATGTAGACATGTTATTTGAAGAAGAGCAGCACATGTTACTGCTGGAGTGGAGTCAAACTGATGCGCCCGCTCTTGAAAATAAGGAGGCACAAGATAAAACCTTGCAGCAATTGTTTGAAGAACAAGTTGAAAAAACACCGAGCAATATTGCCCTCGTTTTTAACGATAGTAGTAATAATCAATTTGAAGATGAACAGCTGACTTACCAAGAATTGAATGAGCGAGCCAATCTGTTAGCTCATCATATACGGGCACAATATCAAGAGAAACATCAACAACCTCTACGACCTGATACCCTGATAGCCTTGTATCTTGACCGCTCCTTAGAGATGATTATCTCCATTCTTGCGGTGCTCAAAGCGGGCGGAGCCTATGTGCCTATTTCGCCTGAATACCCGCAAGAGCGTACCTTGTTTATGCTGAATGATACTCAAGCCAGCTTTGTGATTACTCAAGGGCATTATCAAGCTCAGTTGAATACATGGTTAGATGAAGCGGGTATTGGTTGTTATCCTCAAGATAGCAGCGATCTTGAGAATAACAGCCATCATCAGCGCTGCACTATTATATTAAGTGACAGTATTTCTAGTGGTATTAGTCTGAGTGGTGATAAGTGGGCAATTCAGCCATGTACGAATCCAAGTTTAATTAATCACCCCACTGATTTAGCCTATGTGATTTATACTTCGGGCACCACAGGAAAACCTAAAGGGGTCATTATTGAGCATGGGTCGGTATTAAACACATTACTATCAATGAATTCTGTTTATAATATCACTGAAAAGTATCGTAAAATATCCTGTTTTAGTCACTATACCTTTGATGTGTCTATTTCGGAAATGTTTAATAGCTTATGCTTTGGTGGTGAACTGCATCTCTTTAGCTCAAACGTCAGAAATAACCCTGATTTTTTGGTGGATTATATCGAACAGCATCAATTAAACTTTGTATTTGTTCCGCCTGCCGTGTTGGCGATGATGCCTCAGCGTGAATTACCTTCAATACAGGCACTCATTTTTGCTGGTGAACCTTGTGAGCCTTCCGCCTGTTTATATTGGGCCAAACATTATGCGTTATATAATTTTTATGGTCCTACGGAAACGTCTATATACGCCTCAGGTAAACGCGTGATAGAGAGGAACTTAAATGAAATTGGTCGCTCCGTCGATAATGGCCGCTTGTATGTGCTATCTCCCATGGGATCGCCTGTGGGGATCGGCACGCCTGGGGAACTCTTTATTGGCGGTGCTGGTTTATCGCGAGGCTATTTGAATCGTCCCAAACTCACCGCTGAACGTTTTATTGATAATCCATTTGCCACAGCAGCGGATATTGAAAAAGGCTATACCCGTTTGTATAAAACGGGCGATATCGTACGTTACTTGCCTGATGGTGATTTAGTTTATTTAGGGCGTAATGACAGTCAAGTTAAAATCCACGGTCATCGAATTGAGCTGGGTGAAATTGAGACAGCGTTAAGTCGCATTGACGGTGTTAAGCAGGCAGTGGTGATAGACCGTCAGCATGTTAATGATAGTCACAGTGAGTACATGAGTGAAAACCGTCACTACCTCGCAGCTTATGTGGTGGTAGAAACGGTCAATATCGATACAAAGGTTTTTATTAAAAAGGTTCGTCAGAAGTTAGTCATTGTATTGCCTGGCTATATGCAGCCCGCCAGTTTTACCTTGATTGAGCGTGTGCCACTGACCCTTAATGGTAAGCTTGACCGTCAGGCGTTGCCAGAGCCTGAGTTTGTGGATAGTGATGTTTATGTGGCGCCATGTACGGAGATGGAAAAGCAGTTGTGTGAGATTTGGCACGCCGTGCTGGGTCTTGAACGGATTGGCATTCATGATAATTTTTTCTATATTGGCGGGGATTCCATTGCGGCGATTCGTTTAAATGCCAAGGGTCGGCAACGGGCAAATATCGACATTCCCTTGGCTCAGCTGTTTGCTCACCCTACGATTGCAGAGCTTGCGCTTGAGTTAGGCACAGAAGCGTTAACCATTCCCCGTACTGGAGTCAATGATGAGACAAATGATAACAGCCACATATTGTCTTTTGCTCAAGAGCGGTTATGGTTTATTGAGCAATTTGAGGGCGGCAGTGATATATACCATATACCTTATTTGACCCGTTTGCAGTCAGCTACCGATACAGAGCTGCTATTGCAAAGTATCAATATGATAGCCGCGCGTCATCCGGTGCTCAATAGTGCCTATCAAGAAGTGAGTCAAGCAGCGGGTCAAGAGACGAATCATGTTGCGAGTGATACCCGTACCCATCTGTTAAATAGGCCGTTGAGCTATCAATTAAATAGCCTGTTCAATAGTGCAGCGTTGGAGCCAGCCGTTAAAGCTGAGATAGCGACGCCGTTTAAGTTAACCGAGCAAGCACCAATACGCTTGTGTTTGTACGAGTTAGCGCCAGTGTCAGAGTTGAGTGACAATAAGCAGCTGGGTGGGAGTGAGCGTTACTTATTATTGATGTTGCACCATATTGCGTTTGATGGTTGGTCGATGGAGGTATTCTTTAATGAATTGATTGAATGTTATCAGTCATTAATGGTGGGACGAGCGCCCAACCTGCCAGAATTGTCGATTAGTTATGCTGATTTCGCGTATTGGCAGCGTGATTACTTGCAAGGTGAGGTACTTGATATACAGTTAAACTATTGGTGTGAGCAGTTATCCAATGCAGAGACGTTAAACTTGACCACTGACCATGTCCGCCCTGTAAAAATTGATTATCAAGGCGCAGATTATTCAGTGAGTTTAGACACCACTGTCTCTGCAAGATTACGAACCTTGGCTCACACCCAGAATACTACCCTGTATACTGTGATGCTCAGTGGTTTTTATTTGCTGTTGAGTAAGCTGAGTAATCAGCAAGATATTGTCATAGGCACCCCCTCGGGTAACCGCCAGCATGCGCAAACGCAATCCTTAATTGGTTTTTTTGTCAATGTGTTAGCGCTAAGAGTTGAGGTTGCCCCCGCATTAAGTGTCAAGCAGTTCATTAAGCAGGTGCATGTTTGCGTACAAGGAGCGAAGATGCACCAAGAGTTGCCGTTTGAGACGTTAGTCAGTGAGCTGGGTCTTGAGCGAGATATGTCGCGTCACCCGCTGTTTCAGGTGATGTTCAGTGTGCAGAAGTTTGGCCGAGATGTGGTATTGCAGTCATCAACATTATTTACACCTGTGACGTTTGATAATACTCCCAGTGTATTCAGTCCGGCCAAGTATGATTTAAGTCTGTTTGTGGATGATGGGGGTGATGAGCTCATACTGCAATGGAATTACGCCTTAAGTTTATTTACAAAAGATACGATTGCGCGTTTTGCTCAGATGTACCAAAAAGCCTTAACTATTATGCTTGAGGAACCGCAAATCTTGTTGGGTCAAGTTGATTTGCTGTCAGATGAAGAGCGCTACACTTTGCTGCACGAATGGAATCAAACAGAGGTGCCCGCTCTTGACCATAAGGAGGCCCAAGATAAAACCTTGCAGCAATTGTTTGAAGAACAAGTTGAAAAAACACCGAGCAATATTGCCCTCGTTTTTAACGATAGTAGTAATAATCAATTTGAAGGTGAACAGCTGACTTACCAAGAATTGAATGAGCGAGCCAATCTGTTAGCTCATCATATACGGGCACAATACCAAGAAAAACATCAACAACCTCTACGACCAGACACCCTAATAGCCTTGTATCTTGAGCGCTCCTTAGAGCTGATTATCTCCATTTTGGCGGTGCTCAAAGCTGGTGGTGCTTACGTGCCTATCTCACCTGAGTATCCGGCAGATCGTACCTTGTTTATGCTGAATGATACTCAAGCCAGTTTTGTTATTACTCAAGGGCATTATCAAGCGAAGCTGAATGCATGGTTAGATGAAGCGGGTGTTGATGGTCAGCTTGAGGGTAGCAGAAATTTTGAGGATAACAGTTATCAGCGCTGCACTATTGTTTCAAGCGACAGTATCTTAAGTGGTAGTATTTCAAGTGACGATGATGAGTGGACACCTCTGCCCTGCACCAACCCAAGCGTGATAAATCAAGCTGCTGATTTAGCCTATGTGATTTACACCTCTGGCACCACGGGTCAACCTAAAGGGGTGATGATTGAACATAAAGCTGTGATCAATCGACTTCACTGGATGCAGTCTCAATATCCATTAATGGCTTCGGATATGGTTTTGCAAAAAACACCTTACATCTTTGATGTTTCGGTGTGGGAGTTACTCTGGGCTAATCAAGTTGGTGCTTGTGTGGTTGTCGCAGCACCTGAACTTCACACTCAGCCTTTGGTATTAAATGAACTTATTATAAAAGCCAAGGTAACAAGTTTGCATTTTGTGCCGTCCATGCTTAATGTGTTTAGTCAGGTTCTGTATTCAGAGGGGAAAACCCTTCCACCCTCAATCAAACATGTTTTTTGCAGTGGTGAAGCTTTAACCGCAGCACATATGGACATTTTTTCCAAAATCAATATTGGTAACGTGCAATTATCCAATTTATACGGACCAACGGAAGCGGCTATTGATGTAACTTATTTTGATTGCTCTTTCGCTCAAGGAAATGGTATTCCTCCTATAGGGAAGGCCATGGGTAATATTAAGCTCTATGTACTTAGCGATCAGTTATCCCCAACGCCCATTGGCACTCCCGGCGAGCTTTACATTGGCGGCGCAGGTTTAGCCCGCGGTTATTTAAATCGGCCTGACCTGACCGCTGAGCGTTTTATTAATAATCCGTTTGCCACCGCAGATGATATTGAAAAAGGCTATATCCGTTTGTATAAAACTGGGGATATGGTGCGTTACTTTCCTGATGGTAATTTAGAGTTTTTGGGGCGTAATGACAGTCAAGTAAAAATCCGCGGTCACCGAATTGAGTTGGGTGAAATCGAAATGGCCCTGAGTAAAATAGCGGGAGTTAAGCAGGCGGTGGTGATTAACTGTCAGCATGTTAATGATAGTCACAGTGAGCATAAGAGTGACTATCATCAGTACCTTGCGGCTTATATAGTGGCAGAAACGATTAATATCGATACAAAGATTTTTATTGAAGAGCTTCGTCAGCAGTTAGTTATCACATTGCCTGATTATATGCAGCCCAGCAGTTTCACTTTTATTGAAAATGTGCCATTGACCCTTAATGGCAAACTTGACCGCAAGGCATTACCAGAGTCCGAGTTGATTGATCGTGATAACTATGTGATGCCATGCAATGAAATTGAAAAGCAGTTGTGTGACATTTGGCAGCAAGTACTAGGGTTAAAAAAAATTGGGACTCATGATAATTTCTTCCATCTTGGTGGCAACTCAATTATTGCTATACGATTGATTGCTATTATTAAAAAAGAAATCCATAGAGAAGTGCCAGTAGCATTACTCTTTAGTCGACCCAGTATTTATTTACTCTCTGAGGCACTATTGGATAAAGAATCGCTGCTATTTTTACCCTTAACGCCCAGATCGGCCAGTAATAAAAAATTATTTATGATTCACCCATCGATTGCAGGAAGCGAAGTCTATCAAGGATTAGCGGAACAATTAAAGCCACAATGGCAGTGTTTTGGTGTTAATAATTATAATTTAATCTATGAAGATAAAATTAGTGATGTCAAAGAACTGGCGCAACGATACGTTACAGAAATAGTCACTCAATTAAGTAAAAATGAGCCTGTTGTTTTATTCGGTTGGTCTATGGGGGGGCTGATTGCATTAGAAATTTCGCATTTATTAGAAGATAGAGGCTGGCAGCAGGTAACATTATATTTAGTTGATACACACCTTATGTCTTCAGCAGATAATTATTCTGAGAAAGATGTGCATGAGTGGGAGAGGCTACATACCTTGCAGATTAGACAGCGACTCGTTAATGATGGATACGGTGTAGATTATATTGAAAAAGCGATTGCGATCATCTCTATTGAAAGAGAGATCATGTTTTCTTTTGCTAATATTTGCTTAGAAAGCACGAAAGTCATATTGTTCCAAGCTAAATTTGATTTAGAGCTGAAAGTAAATAGAAATCAATTTGACTTAGACTGTCAAATTGAAGCTATTAGGTCCTGTTTATCCTCAGATTTAAAAGTAGTACCGATAGAACGTTGTCATCATTATAATATATTGAATTCAAAGGTGATTTCAAACTATTTTTTACGGGAATAGTTTGAAGTTTACAAGTGTGTCGGCTACCCTTGTGCCTTAAGGTTTAGTTAAATGAGGGAACAGGGTAACGGCATGAGTGATTAACTTTTATCCACATCAGTAGATCCAGACGTTAATACCTTCTCAAGAAAGGCTGGTTTCATCCATGCTCGCTTTCTCTTTGTTGGAATACTCACTTTCGTTTTTTCTTTTCTTAACATATTCAAAGCGGTTTGACGTAATACCCCCCCCCCAGTTTTCTGCACCGTTATCTTTGTAAATTTGGCAGTCATCTTCATTCATTGTTACATCAAGAAGCCAATGAAGACTATTTTCTATAGCCCAGTGCTCCCTAACGGTTTCAGCAAATTTTTAATCGGTTAATGTCGCTGAACTCATGTAATAACGATATTCTAAGCTTGGCGCTTTCCCTTTCTCTTGCCGATACCTCATGCTAATCCCCACGGTGCTTAGCTTAGCCCACTCTGGAAATTGTTTAGTAAGCTTCTTACCGTCCAGTATTTGATAACTTCTTGCTTCATAACGACTACGATTTTTTCTATATTCAAGTGGGTTGACTCTGAACTGCGAAAATCTTTAAACATATCTTCGACTGCGTTATACAGTGACTTTTGATTTCCCTTGAGTGCTAAAAGATAATCTGCTTTTTGCTTAATGATGGTATTAGCCATGTCTTTTTGGCAGCTCATTGCATCGATAGAAACTAATGCCCCTTTAATATCTAACAGCTTCAATAGTTCAGGTATTGCAGTGGTCTCATTGGATTTAGCATCTGTGTTGACTTGACCAATAACCATATGCAATGTAGAGCGGCGATCTTCTCTGTCATATTAGCCTCTAAGTGTCTTAGCGTCTATCGCGATAATGTCACCTTTTTAGAGCTGATTAATCGATTGCATCCATTTTACGAAACATTGATTGAATTGCTCAGGTTTTATTCTTGCAATAACACGTGCAATCGTATCATCAACAGGGGTGCCTGAAGGTAAAAAGCCATGCTTTTGAAACCAGTCTAAGTGACCTTCTGCGTATTCTTTAATATCTTCCCAACCTTTAGCACCCGCTATAACTGCACATAAGGTTATGAATCATATATAAAAAATGGGGTAAGTGATTTTGGCTGACTGTCGTTGATCATCTAATTGGCCAAAATGCTGTTCAAAAGTGTTAAGGACCATCTTATCTCTCACAAAAAGTGAGTATAAGAATATTACGATAGCTTAAAAACCAAGAGCTTATTATGGTTAGTGGGGGGGGCTACTTGGCGACGAATTAATGATAGAGCATAGAACGTTGTAAATCTTTCCATTTCCCTTCACGCTTAAGGGGGCTGCAACCACATATTAAAATTTCCTTTTCTAATGAGTTAGCGTCTTTGAACTAACATATTAATGTAAATAATCTATTTTTAGGCTTTCCTGTCTGTGCGTTAACAGGGTTATTATATCGAGATCATTTTTTTGTATGAACGCATTGGGCTAATCGTTTTTCAAAAAAAAACTGCCTTTTGACGAGCGAAGGTCATATTATGCTCGAGGGCGAACTCGGGATAGTTATAATCTGCTAAGGTTTTTTCTATACTGGTTTTAGAATCATAGGTGATGCTAAATAGGATGAGTAATTAACCATCAGATTTGACCACTTTAGCTTACAGTTAGTCGTTATTTGACAGATTTATTGATGATATTGCGTATTACCAGCTTGATTGATTAAGTTTTTTTAATGTTAGGTTATCATATGACGATAAATGCGATGGGAACGGGCAATATTTATACTGTATTAAGTGCTTCAGGTGATGGCAATAAAGGGTTAGAGACTCAGTTTGATGTGCTATTGAATAATTAGTTTGAAAATTTATCTGAAGAAAAACAAAGTGTTGGTGAGCTCTTTGATGTGTTAACCACATTGGCTAAGAATAATGACCCAGACAGTATCGGCTTGCTTATGCAAATTGCATGTAAGCCTGATACTAGTACCTTGGCTCATTAATTATGATTGATTGAGCTGTTCATAGGCGCGTGTGAATTTCTCGCGCGCCTTATCAACATTAAACATCCAGTTTATCGATGCTTTTTCTTCG
>NZ_JAKIKS010000148.1 GCF_023284005.1 Shewanella surugensis | reverse complement strand
AAAGCAAAGTGCGATTGGGAAAGCCATACATTATTGTCTTAATCAATGGTCAACGCTCAGTCGTTACATAGAGGATAGTCGACTCAATATTGACAACAATCGTGCTGAGCGTGCTGTAAAACCGTTTGTGATCGGTCGAAAAAACTGGTTATTTAACCACAACCACCGTGGTGCAGAGGCGAGTGCTATGTTGTACAGCATCATAGAAACGGCGAAAGCGAATGGTTTAATCCCCTTCGATTATATCGCACACTGTTTGGAACAATTATCCTCTCCCAGCTGCGACCTCAATAGTCTCTTACCCTGGCACGTTAAACTAAGCAAGGCGTAGTTCGCCGGACGCTCACAGTGCTTCTACTCCGTCGGGGCGTTATGGTGGATGCAAGGAGGATAAGGACGAGCAGTCCTCCTTGCCCCTGTGTGGATGGGAATCCACAATCTTAGCCTGCGGCAAGCAACAGGAATAACCAAGTCACCTATTGTTAAATTTATTGCGAGCAGAAAATGATTAAGACATGGGTATGTCAGGCTTTTTGTCTTGGCATACTGATGCTCGAGTCACTTAGCGCTTGTCTCTCGCTCAAAACGATTACTATCGTAAATCTTCGCCCTGCCTCCGATGGTTATTTTTGTATTCGCACTGGTTCTACAATCAAAAGAAAGCAAGAGAAGAAGCACAAAGCAGTATGTTGTTGTTGTTGTTGTTGTGATTTGAGTTTTTTGAATGATGGCTTTTGAGTGAAGGTTAGACATTTTTTATTAAGCATGGAATGAGTTAATGATAAACTTGGCTTATTTAGCAGAGTTCTCTGGAGTTATTTATTATGTCGATTGAATTGTGGACCGCACCAACCCCTAATGGCTGGAAAACTTCTATTATGCTTGAAGAGTTGATAGAACAAGGCGTGCAGCTACCTGATATTCAAGTCAACACGGTAAATTTACTGCAAGGAGAGCAGTTTTCTGATGTCTATGAAAAGATTAATCCGAATCAAAAAATTCCGGCTTTAAAGCACAATAATGTGTGTTTGATGGAAAGTTGTGCCATTTTGCAATATTTAGCTGAAGCCTTTCCTTCAAGTTTGATGCCTGAAGGTGATGATAGATGGGATGTGTTGCAATGGGTGTATTGGCAGGCGGCTAATTTGGGACCTGTTTTTGGTAATAAATTAAGTTATACCCGTTATTTGATAAATGAAACCAGTGAGTTGCAAAGAGAGCATCCTTTAGAGCGGTTTTCTAAAGAGGCGCAGCGTTTATTAACGGTATTTAATAAGCAACTTGAGGGTAAAAAATTTATTACTGGTGAGCTGTTTACTATTGCAGATATAGCGGTGTTTCCTTGGGTGCGTGCCTGGAAGTGGTGTAAAATTGATATTACCTATCATGAAAATGTTGTTCGCTGGTTTGAGTCTGTTTCGTTACGACCCGGTGTGCAAAGAGGTGTCGCTTATGGTGCGCCCAAGGGAGAAGAGCAGCAATGGAGTAAAAAAACTAAAAAACGCTATGCTTCTTCAGGTGCGGTGATTGCTTCTAACGAATCCACTGAAAATTAAGTTAAGGTATTAAAATGAAGGTATTAAATTTTTATTTTGATTATGTTTCAAACAATGCTTACCTTGCTTGGACTCAGTTGAGAAAAATGTCAGATGAGTATCAGGTGCAATTTAACCCTGTGCCAGTGTTGTTTGCGGGTTTATTAAATGCTCATGGTAATGTGGGGCCGGCAGAAATTCCTACTAAGCGGGCGTGGATGTTAAAAAATATTTTGCGTAAAAGTGCGGCGTTAGGAGTGCCGATGAATCCACCGATTCATCATCCTTTTAATCCTTTGCTTGCGCTGCGTGTATCCTCGCTTGATATTGAATCGGCTGAGCGATGGAATCTAATTGATGCTTTGTTTAAAGCGGTTTGGGTTGATCAGCAGCATGTGAGTGATGAAGGTGTGGTTATTGAGTTGGTGAATAAGGTGGGGCTGGATGGCCAGCAGCTGATTGCTCAGGCGCAGTTAGATATTGCAAAAAACAGGTTGAAAGAGCAAACAGAGACGGCCATAGCTAAAGGGGTGTTTGGTATTCCCAGTATTTTGTTAGATGATGAGGTGTTTTTTGGTTTTGATGACTTTTATTTTTTACAAAATGCATTAAAAGGAGAGGATCCGCTTGATCAGCAAATGTTGTCTAAGTGGAGCTTGAATAATTTAACACCTTCTTCACAGCGAAGTCGTTCATAGGAGATGGTTTTCCTGAAAAGTGATGATTGCTTTTTCGGGTGTGATCTGCTTTTAAAAACTTTCGGGCGAGGGGCACCTTCATATAGGTGTTAAAGTTCATTGTGCAAAGGGCTTGTATAAGCTCAATCACATGAGAGAGTTAACAATGGGTGACTTGGTTTTTCCTTGAATTCATGTTGACTCGTGTTGAAGAGCTAAACGGTATCATTAAAGGCCTCAGGGATAAGCATCCTAAAGGGTTATATGTCCACTCTGGAAATGATAAAAAAGTCCCGACGAAAAATTATCGAGGCTTACTTAAATACCTGACTAAATACTTAGCTTCACCACCAATAGGTGTGTCAAGAATAACCAGTGTTAGCGGTGGGGATGTTAGTTATTACTATCAGTCATATAGCAGTAAACGGCGAGGTATGAATGTGTTGATGCGGAGGTGTTTATTGGGCGCATGATGCAACATCTCCTGCCTAAAGGATTCCAGAGGATTCGTTATTATGGGCTACAAGCGACAGCGAGTTTTAAGAAATGGTATGAAATAATCGCAAATGTAGCAGGAGATTTAGTTGATGGTATGATTAGTTATATTAGTCGATTGAAATATAGTGATTTTTTAGAGAAGTGGCAGGTATGAATCCATTTGTTTGTGCGTTTTGTGGTGATGATATGGAATTAGTTCGGCTATCTCATCCTGACAGAGGGGTTTTCTATGATATATTTTCGCCTTGATCTTTTGCTGTTTGTTCTAGACCTTTCTACAAGCTTAATTGACGAGTAGAAGTAGGATTTTGTTACGCTAGGTCCAAGAAGAAGCCTGATCAGCATTGTACCTTCCATTTTACAAGCAGAAAGCTTAAAGCAGCTCGTTTACGATCCGCTTTAATAAGTAGGTCTCTCTTTCAATTGACATGCCTTTTTTGGTGCTATTAGCCATAGTCTCTTCGCTATGGGCAATCGCGTGATGAATATAAAAACAATCTATTATTTACTTGGTCTACGCCTGTCGATTAGGTTTTGATACGAGGATGAACCATTAAGGATTTATACTAATACTAGTGCCAAGGAAAGTGATAGTGGTTTAGACATCACAATATAATCAAACTTCCCAGTCTCGATGCTGCGATTAAAAGTCTACATGACAGCACAAAAGTGCAGGATTCGCGCTAATCTTGCCTTTTATTACTTTCAGACAAAAACTAAATTTTACAATGGATTATCGTCTTTATCTGTTGATCCTAACTGTTTACCATCGAGTCCACCTCAGCGTCACTGATATTATTAGAGAACTCGGCATTGCCCTCTAAAATGGCCATTGAATGCGCTAACCCATCGGGGGCCACCACTTCGACGCAATTAGGGATGTCTTTAAACTGTTCAAGCGCACACATTTCGTCATCAGCAAAATAACGCGTAATTGAATCACCTGCACTGGGCGTCGCTCCCTCTGTGCCACTATCAGAACCATCCGCATTTTTACCTATGCCTATTTGAGGATAATTCGCCGGTAATGGTGCTTCAGTGGTAAAAAAGGCCCCGTATGACAAAAAGTACAACCCGTTGAGCTTGCCATAAAGGTGATCTCGCCGCACTTTTCATCATTATCAATGGCATTAATATCACCATCGACATAATCAAAAAAGGGGTTATTAATGAAAAGCTGTACGGATTGATATGCCGCTAACGCTTTCTCTATACGAGAGAAATTAATGACACTATCTCCATAAGCGGCTGGCGGAGGGGCTTGGACGTCATACCCAGTGATATTTTTAGTAACATTTTTTTGGGGGAGTATTAACAACGTAATTGCTATAATCATACTTAGTTAATTGATGCAGGAGAAGTATGATGAGTAAAGTTATAGTTAGAGTCACTATGTTTGCTACCGCCATTCTTTTAGTCCTTGGAATAGCTCGCGCAGAAGTAGGATATGCGGAAGCAGAAGCAGCAGAAGATGCAAAATATATGGCTTGCTCTAAGGTTAATGCAACACCTAACAACCTGAATATGTATCGTTATGTAATTGGAATCTGTTTACTAAGACCTGTAATGTCTGGGGATGCCGTAAAGGATAATATTAGAAAGGGGTGTATGGCTATCACAGATGCAGTAGGTGCGACTCAGGCGAGCATACGGGAGAAGTTATGTGGTTATGCTGAAGATAATATTTATTATATATATCTTGGTAATCCTTACGCCATTGAAGCGATCGCTGTATCTGTTGCTGGAGGAGTCTACGGGACGAAACACAGAGGGGGAGCATTTTTTGCTTTTGCGCGTGATGCAGAAGCAGCAGGAACGAAGGCGACACAAACAGCGGATCATTTTGCTGAACAGTATCCAGGTAGAATAAATGTTTTCACAGTGGGAATTGACAGATATGGTGGTACGTATGATGAAGCAAAACCAGTGGATTCGGTAAGTGGCGTTAACACTGCTCAAAGGATTAATACTACCGATAATTACAACGCAAAAGCCGTCCGTGTTTATGGAAATAATTAACATCAACCAAGGAATAAAAATCTTGATGACTAGGGGCTGTTGAACTTTGTTTGAATTTTACGTTGAAGGGCCCCTTCGCCACATGAAACACAACACTTTATACCTTAAGCTGCGTTCAAATGCTGCATAAATCTGTCATATGGTGAATAATATCCGAGCTATCTCTTCATCCGACACCTGATTGAAGTCAGTTTTTACTTTTTTAGAGTGATATTTGATCAATGGCATATGGTTTTCATAAAGGCAATATAAATAAAAAAGACATTATCCAAAGCTGTGGGTATCACCATCAAAACTATTACCTCTAAGGTTACAATAATTTGATTTATGGCTTTAGTGACCTCTGTTTTTGACTTGTTTTTAACTCGCTTCGTTAACAGGCATTTAGAGATGCGTTCGACTAGTGTCACTAGATAGCCATCTTGTCCATATACCGTATCACCTTCCCAATGGCCTATTTCTATTTTTTTATCAACAATGGCAGGATGTTGGCTAATATCCACCCTATTAGGGATTGATTTTGCACCTGCATCTGATTTTTTACCGCTTTTATAAGGGTGACCTTTGCGAGGCAGTTTTGTTGCCATATTGAGTGATTTAATCAGTCTATATAGTGTGTTAGTTGAGACTGTGGCAAGCCGTTTTTCTTGTTTCATACGACCCGCTATTTGCTCAGAGCTTAAACCAATATTGAGCAAGGAGTCCATTAATTCACTCCGTTTATTCGTTACTTTTTTACTTTTGAAAGCCAATTGACGATTCATAATGGCTTGGGTATGAACCGTATCACCACTATAATGACCAAGAGGACAGCGTTGCAACTCATTCGATATGGCTTTATTTCCTCGCTTTAAGTGCTTAGCAATGTTTCTCGCACTGAGATTTTGTTTACTTAGCGTTTCGATTTGGTATCTTTCTTTTAAGGTGAATTGCTTATACGGGTTTTTCATTTGAGAACCTTGGCTGATTTTGTGAGAGATTGAAGCTTATAAGCAACTCTTCCTCTTTTCTAGGCCAAAGTGTGTCCGTTATTATGGCAATCTAAGATCTAGTTAGTGGCACAAAAGATACAATAAAGCCATTTTGGGACCTGAAGATTACAGTAAAAATAGGATCCGTTACTGAAGTTGGTAGTAGTTAGATGTATTGCCAGCCATTGTTACATTGGGCGTACACTGAAGCCCCTAATTTCAGATGGTTTTGGAACGGTAAGGATCGGATAAATAAAGAGATGAATAATAGTGGGTTTAGTCATTAACCTGTCAGTCCTAAAGTGGTCAACTTCAGCGAATACAATACCGTTAAGGTTTACATTATGCATTGGAAAATATTTGCCCAGATTTCACTGTTATTGCTAGCGGTATCTTTCAGCGCTTTGTCGAGTGCCGCCATCACTTGGATTGATGTGCGAAGTCAAGCTGAGCATGCTATTGACAGTATCGAAGGAGATATTCGCATTACACACGACAATATTGTTCAAGGTGTGCATGATATGTTGTTAGATAAAAGTACGGAAATTCATTTGTATTGCCGCAGTGGAAGGCGGGCAGGAAAAGCCATGTCTGCCCTAAAAGAAGCTGGATATACCAAGGTATCGAATAAAGGGGGTATTATCGATGTGCGTAAAGAACGAGGTCTAATCGAATAAGCAGCGCAATCCAGAGAAGAGAATTAAAAATCCAGCATTATTAGACGCTGTTAAAGGTAAAGATGTCATTGATATAGGCTGTGGTCCGGCGCGTATGCAGACGGGTTTATTCAGCAGTCTGTAAAGCAACTGACTTGTACTTATCTATTTCGAGTATTAAAGCCCATTGGTTGTATGGTTTTTTCAACCCATCACCCGTTTGCAGACTTCGAAAATAGGGTATGGGCCATTAGCAAACACTTCATCATGGTAACCTTTTGATCCCATCTCCACAGCGAGCGGGCTCCTGTAATTATGACCTCGTATTAAAGCGTTTAATACATATTTAAAGTCAAATTTTGGTTGCCAATTTAATTCTCTTCTCGCTTTATCGTTAACATAGACTCTGTCAATGACAGTGTTCATCCTCCAATTTAGATCTTGATATATATCAATATAGTTTGGAAAGTATTTTTGCACGACTGATGATGCATTTAAGCGTAGTGCAGGCATATCCTTTTTTGAGAAAGGACAATTGGCACTAATAATATATCGATCAAATTTTATTTTAGGTGCTTTTTCCATTGCTAGAATAATGGCATCGACAGCATCTTGAACATCAACTCTTCGATACAAATATTCATTAGCTTTTAAATTGTCGGATGAAAAGAGGCTTCTAGCTAACTTGCAATCATCATCTCCTTGAAAAAACCGTGATAGTTTTAAAATCAAACAAGGTAATTTATAATTGCGATGAAAAATTTGGCACAAATCTTCAGCATTTTTTTTAGTCACACCATAAATATTTTTAGGGATAGCTTGTGTTAATTCTTCTATATATGCAGCCGGAAGACCTTGCTCGGGGATAAGAGCGTCCCCAAAAGTGCTTGTGGTACTAATATAAATAAAAGATTTAACGTTCATTAATTTAGAAGCTTCTAAGAGATTCAACGTGCCTAATGTATTGCTTTCTAAAAACATTGTATATGAGTGTGTCATAATGTGCGGCTTGTGTAGTGCAGCTGCATGGATAACGGCATCGACTCCTTTCATATATCGATAAATTAACTTTGTATCGTTTATTGAACCAACAATATCTGTTGTATCTGAAGGTTTCAAATCTATAGAAACAACATTAAAACCTCGTTGCTTTAAAATAATAACTAACGAAGCACCTAAATGGCCGCTGCTTCCCGTAACTAAAATATTTTTTATCATAATGTATGAACCTTTAACATGATGTAAAGTGAAGTCCGATAGTAAATATTATGATCTTTATCATTAAAGTATTTTAATGCTTATTTGTTTTTGAAGTGTACAGCGTTATGCCTCTTGTATCTTGGGTCTCAAGACTGATATTGAGTTAAACTTATGGTTAAATATATAATGGAGTATCATACATTTTTACTATTTATTACTGGCCTAGCCATGTCCAAGAAGAAGCTTGATCAGCATCGAACTTTTCATTTAACAAACAGACCTTATTTCCCTTATCTTAAGATTGCTGTAGTCGTGTTGTGCAGCGTGCTTATTTGTGTGGTGATACGCGCTCACGGCTTAGTGATATGAGTTGCCAATGTTTTCAAAAGAGTGGAGATGCCTTAATGAATCGATTGCAATGAACGTCAGAATCAACCCAAAGGCATTGCTTTTGAACTAAAAGATTATCTTGAGCTCGTTGATGAAACAGGCCGAACTATCCGAGGTGACAAGTGGGGGCTCATCAGTGAGTCTTCAATGCTTATTTTGAATTCCTCAAGAAAACTGGCTTAAACTGACTACTGAATTGACGCATTTTATTTAAAGGACCTATTGGCAGCCTATTGTGTGCATTTAGAGCGAGAACGACGGCAAGGTGCAGGTAATTGTCATCGTTGGTTTGGGCATGCTTAATGTCGTTGAACGGCATTTAACTCTCGTCATTAATTCAATTTTGTACGGAACGTTTTTCAGTCACGTACCGTGTGTGAAGTTCAGGTAAAGTCATTAGTTTTAGCTGGTTACCGATATTCTTGATGTTAAATTGTGCTTAAAAAGTCATGAGCCAATGCGATGGCAGCAGCAATTAATAATGATGGGTGGCATCATAAATGTTTCCTCAGGCATGCTAAGATGACTATCTCTTCAAAGCGTTAATTTTTGTGGTGCACTTACGATGTTGCATGCGGGAGGAGTTAAATGAAAGAGGTTATTCTAGAGTCGATTATCATCTGTCCAGAATGTGGCGCTAAGAAAAAAGAACGGATGCCTACGGAGGTTTGTCAATATTTTTATGAATGCACATCTTGCCATAAGATTTTAAAGCCTTTAGCGGGTGATTGTTGTGTCTATTGTTCTTTTGGTAGCGTCAAGTGTCCTCCAATTCAAGAAAACGGAGCATGCTGTAGCTAATTCAAGAAAGCAGATAAGGGGTCAAGTCACTTGAGCACTCATTTATAAGTTATCTTAGGTTCTTTTTCGTTCCACTATCAATAACCAGCAAGGACTCAAACAGCCATCATTATTTGCTGAATACAATGTTTTTATATAGCCACTCATCATTTTTTGTTATTCTCTGTCGCTGAGTGTTGTTTCGAACGTTGGTGTCGATTTTTTGTTTTGACTTAATGTTTCGGTTTATTGTTTTGGCTTATTATTTAGAGAAAGTATTGAGTATTGGGAAGTGTTGTACAAGATATGATTGAGATTGAATATACGATTGGAGAGTTAAAAACGGCGATGTTTGTGGTACAGGAGCACCGTTTTTACCTTATCGCTGAAAAGTGGATAACGGCCGTAGATCTTAATGTCGGAGATAAAATAGTCGCTTGCGACGGCACCATCGCTGAAATAGCCCGTATAAACCCCATTGAAGTGGCGCCGCATTATGGTGATTTAAGAGGTAGCCACAATCATCATTATTTTGTGACGTTTTCTGGGGCGAATGAGCCTCTCCATAACGCTGTCAATGTTAGTCTCAGAGCCTCAATTGATGACAGGATGCCAACCAATCCGCTTGAACGCATTTCGTACGAATTGGCCAGTCGGCCCTCTAAGTTCGCTGATGGTCAACCCACGGGGAATCACAGTGGACCGTGGGTAGCGGCTCGATATTTGGGCCATGTGAGTCAGGACCGTGAGCTTAGCAAAGATGTGATCGGTTGGGGCTGTGCAACGGACTCGATGTGCGCTGAAGATGCCGCGCTGTATGATTTGCAGCATAAACTGGGGGATGCGATAAAATTACATCGGGGTAATGTGGAAATTTCACATGCCTATATTAGAAAGTACACCAGAAAAGGTCGTTTTGTGAACAAGATGAGTCCTTGTCTTCATTGCCGAGCAAACTATGGCAGCGCGCTAAATGACACCACTTTGGGAGAGAGTCATTTATATAAAGCAGGCCGAGGGTTTTTACCTCATAAACCTTAATTTCATCGCTAAACTGATGAAATGGTTTTTTATGTATTCAACTGTGTTTTATAGAAGGTCGTTATTTTCAAGTGAATCACTACTCACACTAGGTCTGTTACAAATTAGCCTTTAACCATGTAGTTACTGGACAGTCTCTTTTAACTTTATTGATATCAATTGTCTGCAGTAAGATGAGGATTGCTCGTCCTTATCAAGGATATCCTTATCCAAAGGCCAGTTCAGCTTCTCGCTCATAGAGACAACTTTAGTGGTCTTCACCCTACCAATCTCCATAACGTCCAAAGTACATATTCTTTCAAATGAAAGCTAATAATATTTTAAATTTTGATGGTTTTGTATTAAGTGAGTTTGTTGTTAAGCCTTATCTTATTGGTATTTATTGCCTGCTGCAGGCTTTTTGCAGGCACTTCCATAACACGCAGCTAGTACTTTCCTGTAAGCTCTGCGAAAACGTCCTTGTTTTCGAAGGTTATGGCGGTGCCTACACCGTGAATAAAAGCAAAGAATAAATCGCTACCACCTCAACATGGACGTTAAGGAGCGGCACGCTTCGCTCACGTGATGACGGATAAAATATTGTCGGCAACGTCGATGGAGAATGACAAGAGAAGATCCAAGACATCCTTAATTATTCGCCTCGTTGTGTTTGTATTCATGTTGGTAAATTCGGCTTTTATTATTGAGTTGAATGCATGGGAGTATGTGTGGTGTCGGTGAATAGGCGCAATGGTCTGTCTATTCATTTTCTGTCACTAATAATCGTTAAACAACGTCTATAGTGATGAACTTCTGTCTGATATGGTGTTATTCATTATAAAAAGGTTGTCATATGTTTCGTCTCAATCGACTGATATGTTTGTGCGCTGTGGTTAATCTAATGTTTATTCACAAAGTGATGGCAGATGATACCAGCCTCATTCACAAAGAAGTGTTCAATGAGAACTGTGCACCAAAAGATAGATTAGCAACTATTAGCATTGATTATTATGATTTTGATGGGATATCTCAGCTTGGTACGATTACCACGTTAGATACCATTGTAGGCTCACTTAAACGGGCTTTTAGGCAACTTTATCGCCAGGATTTTCCCATTTTAACGCTGATGCGTCGCTTGTACCTGAAGAGGCAAGTGACTCAGAGGATACTGCCGTTGTAAATTCGAACAATACCGCTGCATATGCATGCAGAGAAATCATCGGTGGCGGCGTATCATCGGTTCATGCATATGGCGGTGCTATCGATATCAATCCTCGTGAAAACCCTTATATTGGGTTTGAGCCGACGGATGATCCTGCCATTATGACAATTAAGGAGATCATCCCTGTCGATGGCTGGATGTATATATATTACTCGCAGTCAATATCGAGAGAAAAAAGAGGAGCATAAAGGTATTTTAAGGTGGGGAGGCGATCAGGGCGGGAGCATACTTTGTCGGATAATTAACCAAAGAAAACTTTTGCCCTGTAATCATCGTCCCAACTCGCCTTTTTTAGCTTATTTCGCTGACTTGGCGCACCGC
>NZ_JAKIKS010000147.1 GCF_023284005.1 Shewanella surugensis | reverse complement strand
TCGATTATATCGCACACTGTTTGGAACAATTATCCTCTCCCAACTGCGACCTCAATAGTCTCTTACCCTGGCACGTTAAACTAAGCAAGGCGTAGTTCGCCGGACGCTCACCGCCAAAGTTCACCCGTTTCTAGATAATAAAATATTTATCACCTATCGCCCATTTTAGGGAATATTTTTAAAGACTCTTTAACCTAAATTAGCTTATTTTTAATAGCCTTAATGTCACGGCTATGAGACAATCTAACGATGAAAATTTATGCTCATGTACATAAAGCCCCAGTTCGTGTATTTCGAATTGGGCGACGCCGAGCTTGGATGCGTTTGAAGCGTGATATGCTGTTAATTAAAGAAGCCTTGTCTCAAGAAAAACAAGAAACAAAAGACATGCTGATCACTTATAAGCGATACACTCAAAAACAAGCCTCTCATGAAGAGTTAGCCAAAGCGAATAAGCAATTTGCCGATTTGTTGAAAAGCTTAGGCTTAGGCGTGTTTGCCGTGTTGCCTTTTGCCCCACTCACTATCCCCTTAATTGTAAAATTAGGTAAGTGGGTCGGTGTAGAGGTTTTACCTAGCTCTTTTAGTAATCTTGCAGAAAAAAGGCCAAAAAGACGTCATCGTATCAGCTCAAAATCTAAACTAAAAGGAGAGTAGAATCTCAACTTAATCAGCTCATTCAACCTAACCTAGAACGAAGATCAAGGATAAGATCTCATCTCCCCTCAATAAAGGAATATTGGATCTCGTGAATACCCTTTATTGAGCGTGAGCCTCTGAAGCATTAACATGAGCCTAATGAGAAACCACTGCTATTTCCCCAAAGCTTGCTTCAATTCGCTCATCGCAACATCATGAATCCCCAGTTCACTTAAACGATCGACAAGTTGGAATAAGTAATCGCTATTTTGACCCAAAGGACCCGATGCGATGCCTAAAGAGTGGCTCACTTGGGCCCGTGATAAGCCCGGTAAATAATTATCATGAGATTTGTTCATCGTAAACGTTAACGCGGGGAGCACCTCTTTGGATGAAGTTATAATCTCTACCCACGTGGGAACATAGACCCCTGTGAGCATTTCTCTATTCCAGAGTAATTCAAGTTCATTTTTCACCTCGCCGACAGGGATTTGGTAGCCTAAGCCTTCACATTTTCCTCCTTCTTCAATCCCAAGCATTAATGCTGGAACCGCACTGGTACCTCGCGCTATCACATCGCGAATACAAAATTTCCGATGAAATCCATCTAAAGTACAAGGCTCAACTTGATCAAAATGAAAGGTTGGATTCCACATTAATGAACCATAAGCGAAAATCCATAAAGGTTGATCTTTCAAATAAGAAGATAAGGTTTGTTCTAATAACGCTTGCCTTGCCTCTTCATCTAATAAGCTTAATTCACCTGAGTCTATCCTTTCTTGTAGCCATTCAGGTAACGGCTGAGACTTTAACGTATCACGAGTTAGCGCCCACTTCTTTTTTTTCGACATATCACCTCTCCCTGTTATCTCTCCATGTCACTCTTTAAGCTTGAATATCAACATCTCAAAATAAGAGCTTTCTACCTTTATTTAAGTATATACCCAAATCTATTGAAAATGGCTGCGGTATATCCATATCCCCCACCAGCATCGGTCACTCTATCGTGACAGAAAAACGTTTTAGTCAATATTTATTACAAAAGTGACAACAAAAGCATTTTATGGAAGACTAACGCCTTACATATAGTTAATATTTAACTCACAATAGCAACTTAAAAATTCATAGAGGTTAGGTTTTATGATAGGTATGACTCAAAATAACGCTTTATCAGCCTATTTTATTGACGATATTAATCAGGAAGTTGCTTTTAATCAATTAGCACACAAAAACATAAAGCAAGAACACATTGAAATAGAATGGCTCATCAATAAGCTATTCTCTGACGAAGCCGTCATTAAAGCGATGGAGATAACCAATAGCCTTATCCATATCGATCAAATGGAGACCATTAAGCTCACACAAACGCATTTACAACAAATAAAACGCCACATCTTTGATTTAACGACATTAGCAGGACAAGCAAACGCTGCTGAATTTAACCTGAGTACCAATGCACACGGCATTACCCAATTTAAAATAGGACCCTATGTGATAAGTACGATCGACGAGAATAATAGACTGACTCGTAAAAGTACTGCTCAGCAAAATGACAACGGAGATAATGAATATGGTGATAGTGGCAATACTGGTAGTGGAAATAATCGCAATGAGACTCATGCGAACCCATTAACCCCTATCCCCCATCGATATATCATCAGCGACACTCATTTTTCAAGGGCTCGTAGCCAAGCACTCACTGCCCATCCTCAAAACAATCAAACTCAATATCCTAAAACGATGCTCCAAGCATTACGAATACGTTAAAGATTGGAATTGATGCTCCATAAAAATAACCAACCAGTGCGAAAAGAAACCCCGACCACCACAAATAAAATCGAGAAAATCGTCACAGGAATAATGTGCAGCGCCATGTCAATTAAGTTATCTTCTGACAATTTAGGAATAACACGCAACCTCGCATCAAGCGCAAAAGCAAGGGTTAATGCCAATAACGTCAACTTGGCTAAAATACCTCTGGATAACGGGTTTGACACATCAAACCACAAAAACACATCCGGCACTAACTGATAGGCAAGCATCAGCCCCGTTACGACTTGGATAATCAGCGCCGGCATAGCCACTTTTTCATAAGCCGATTCAAAAGAGAGTAGTGTCTCAGGTGAACGTTTTCGCAGTACGTCGGGTAAAATAACCAAAGACAATACAATATGTCCTCCCGTCCAGATAGTCGCAAATAAAATATGCGTGACTAATAACATACCGTACATATTACATGATCTCCCAATCGAATGTTCTACAAGGTTTCTTCCATAAACCAATACATGACTCCGCCGATCCAAATCGTCTCACGCGCTCTAATACAGCAAAATCATCTACGACTGGATCCCTTAGGGTGATACAATAGCCATCCCCTTTAATAAAAAGTCACTTAAACAAAAACGACTTAAATACACATTATTAATGACATAAAACCCATGATAAAACCTTGGGTGAGTTCACATAATAACAACTCGTATCACCATTAATAAAATAGGCAGGATCAAAACTAAAAAGATAACTGGGAAGATAAACAGTGGGAAAAATGAAGATAAGAACACAACAAGAATGAAAGCGCTGACAACGAATACACTCAATAGCGCTCGGACACTGACATTAATTAAACTTTCTTTTTACTCGGCTGCCGTACCAGTAAGATCACACCTAATGGGCCAAAAATAACCCCTTTAAGCAAACCTAAAACAGGAGTGCCTTTTTGCTCGCCTAAGCGCACACTGTAAACCACCGACGGCAGCCACAGTAATAACAGTAACAGTGTGATCCACATAAGTTTCATCAGTCCCATCTGTATCAGTGTCGTAAATAATACTTCCCCCATGCCTTCCTCCTTGGTGCTTGTATCAATAATCATCCTCGCTTCTTTTTCACTGCTGATTTAAAGAAGCTCATCCTTCAAAGTCTATTGAGTACACGTTCAATAAGAAAATGAAGGCACAATCTTTAATCTTATAACTTAAGGGAAGAAAAACAACGACCCAAATAGGCTAATTTAACCTGAACTCGGCAAGATATATTAAGGACAATATCCTCAATAGAAGTGGAACAACGTTGAAGTTATGGGTATAAAACAATTGAAACTTTCATGCTGATTTAGCTCAATGAGTTTGTAGTGAACAGTTCGCTCATACTCTAATATTTAGATTTAAATTTAAATCAACAAGTTAACCTAGATCGATTTGAAAAACAACTGAGGGTTCGTCAGTCCTCAAAGTCATTGCCAACTCACTTTAGGCGTTCAGGTTAATGACCTTAATTTGTTTATTGCTAAATCATCTAAATTGATTATCTTCAGATAGTTTAGATATATATTGATATTTATCACGATATGTTAATGAGTTTCATTTTAGAATGAGTTCTACAGTAATCTTAGGGTAATAGTATGGATCCACTATTAAAATGCTTAATTGAGACAGTCGGAAGTTCAGCACAGGTATTATCGACTAAAAAGGAGTTAGCTCCCTATCTCAGAGGTACTGAGGGATTTGATAAACTCGCCAATAAAAAACGGCACTTATTCGCCGTCATTCAGCCAAACAATACTCAAATCATTGATGATATTGTTAGCTTAGCCAATACACTCTCGCTTAAAAACAACTCAAGTTTTGTGTTATACCCTATTTGCAGTGGTCGAAATTGGGGATATAACACCAGTCAACCCGCAGCCATTATACCTCATGCGGTTATCTTAGATCTGTCAACGCTTAGCCATATCAAACTCAATAAATCGCTTGGATTAGTCACAATTGAGCCCGGCGTCACACAAGCACAACTGAGCCAGTTTTTGATTGCTGCAGGAGACGAATTCATGGTGCCCGTTACGGGAGCAGGCCCTGATTGTGCCATTATGAGTAATGCATTAGAGCGGGGGTATGGGATCACCCCAAACCAAGAGCATTTTAGTGCCGTCACGGCTTTAAAAGGAATATGGGGGAACGGAACAAGTTATCGCTCAGCCGTTAATGAGTTAGACCAATCTGGTACCGATCTGGTTGATAAAACATTCAAATGGGGCATCGGTCCTTATATGGATGGATTATTTACCCAATCAAATTTCGGTATTGTAACCGAAATGACCCTCAGACTAGCCTATCGTCGTAAGGGGTTTATTGCCTTTTTCATTCAAGTCAAAAGTGACGATCAACTTGAGGCCGTGGTACCACTCATTCACCAAACATTAAGGGATTATGAAGGCATTGTAGGCTCCATTAATCTAATGGATAAACGCCGTGTAATTTCCATGTTTGCTGACAATCCCAATGGTCCTGATGCCCACATCACCCTATCAGATGAGAATATTGTCGCCGCAACCGAAAAAATGGATACGCCCGCATGGACCCTTGTCGGTAGCCTGTATGGCACAGAAGCCATAGTGAATACCGCTAAAAAAGAAATTATACAAATATTTAAGCAGACACCCTGCAAGATGCTGTTTTCGGATAGTTTACTGATTAAGCTAGGTGATAAGCTTCTCAACAAACTGCCCCATTTCGTCATCAACCTTTCAAGCGCTTTATCCATCGCTAAAGCGCAAATCCACTCGTTTAATAAAGGCAAAGAAATCATGCTTGGGCGACCAAACCCAGTGGCACTAAAACTCGCATATTGGCGCAATAAAAACACCATGGTAGCTCATTCACTTTCCAATGACGCGCCCTTATCGCCCGGAAAAGATGGCTGTGGCCTATTATGGTATGCCCCGCTTGTCCCAATGAATACGGTGGCAATGAGGAAGTATGTCAATTTTATTCGTGAAATATGCCCTAAACACAATATAGAGCCTTTTATCACCTTCACCAATTTACGCTACGATTGTATCGACAGCACTATCCCTATCGTGTTTGATTTATCCAATCCCAAGGCAGTTTCTGATGCACATGACTGTTTAAAAGAACTCGTTAATGAAGGACTAAAACTCGGTTTTGTCCCCTATCGACTCAATATTGATCAACAACATTGGCTACTCGATGGTACGACGCCTTTTTGGCGAGTCGTCGATCAGCTGAAATCCGTTTTAGATCCCAATGATATCATCAGCCGTGGACGCTATAACCCCAAAGAGAGAATATTATTAGAGGTTAATAAGCTTACTAGTTAGGAATGTTTATTGATCATTAACCATGGCACTTTATCGACGTTAAAATCGATTGCCCTTATTATATGAATTTAGGCACCAATCCTATTTCAATATGATTGGTATGACTTAAAACCGCATAACAATAAAGTGTCATATTTGAATGAAACGCCATAAGACCTTAAGCACTTGCCATTACTCATAGTCAACTTAATTGAATACTTGGGGATAATCGTTAGCTTAAAGACTCTAATAAATATTGATAAAAAGCATTTATTTTTGGATTATGTTTAAGATCTTTATGATAAACGAACCAGAGCACTTCTTCCTCTTGCTTAAAGTCAAGTTCAAGTGCTTGTAAGTTTTTATGCTGCTTCGCTTCGTACTCAGTCATAGAGCCTATGGCTATTCCTTTAACAACCACCGAATGTAAGTCCGTAAACAAATTACTCTGGTAAATGATTTGTTCATTTTTCAAATGCTGTAAAACATCTTTAACGAAAGTAATACTTTGCTTTATTCCACTAGGCATAGCCCAAAAATGTTGATTATATTCCAACGGATCGCGAGGCAAACCATATTTTTCAATGTAATCATTTGATGCATAATAATCAACATTCAAATTCATGAGTTTTTTAACAATAATATCCGGACCGATAGGTTGTGGTCCAACTCTTATCGCAATATGAGTAACACCCGATTCGATCGGGATCGTTTTTTCTGTCACAATCATTTGAATACATGTTTTGGGATAAGCGCCACGAAATCCTTCCAAAGCTTGATTCAGTAAAGGAGCATAACCATTTAACGTTGTGATCCTCAAATGACCATGATGATTTTGATCTACACTACTTAAGTCATCAATCAATCGATTAAACTGACTTCCGATCTCAGGTAGTTGTGTCAACATCATTTTTCCAGCATCAGTCAATTGATATCCTCTTTGATGACGGATGAAGAGTTTAATGCTGAGCGCCGCTTCAAGCTGATTCAATCGCCGTAATACCGTAGTATGATTCATATTGAGTACACTTCCTGCTCTCGTCAGCGTACCTGATTGAGCTACTTGCAAAGCAATCCTAAAATCATCCCAATTCACCTGCATCATGTAAGCCTCCTTTTAGTTGTGCATATTTGCACAACTATTGTACTTTTTAGATTATTTATTCACAACTCAAGAAAGCGTAAATTACTCTTAGCCTTTGACAACGTCTGTTCATTCAAATAAATGACGTTATCACTAAATTAAAATAAGGAAGTCACAATGAAGTTATACTATAGCCCAGGAGCTTGCTCACTTGCTCCCCATATTATCTTATGTGAACTCGGTATCGAAGTTGAATTAGTTAAAGTTGACTTTCATACCAAAGTGACTGAACATGGCAATGACTTTTACCAAATTAGCACCCAAGGATGTGTACCGGCACTTCAAATAGAACCAGGTGAAGTACTCACAGAGTCGGTTGCAATACTGCAATATATTGCCGATCAGCACCCTCAAGCAGGTTTAGCGCCACAAAATGCCACCTTAGCAAGAGCCCGCCTACAAGAAGTGCTTAATATGCTTACCTCCGATCTACATAAAGCATTTGGGCCTTTATTTTCCCCCAGCTCAGACAGTGAAAAACAACAAGCCGTTGCAGTAATTGAAGCTAAATTGGGCTTTATTAATCATATGCTAAATACACGTTCTTACGTTATTGGCGATAACTTCTCCATTGCCGACGCTTACTTATTCGTGCTTCTAAGCTGGGCAATACCAACTGGGATAGATTTAAATCAATGGCACAACCTTGCTGTATTCTTTGGTCGTATAGCCGAGCGAGCCAGTGTTCATCAAGCCATGCAGGCTGAAGGGTTAATATAAAAATACCTCAGTCGTGTGTTTAACATCAATAAATTGATGTTAAACACCTATCCCTCAAACGTTAAAACGTACACTTCATAGAGATGTTAATATGAACTCCCCCACTCCACTAAATAAATATTCTTTCGTATTACGTATGCTACATTGGGCTAGCGCGCTCATTATTGTATCTTTGTTAATATTAGGTTTTTATATGGCCGATATCGCTCCTGATGCAAGTAACAAATATGATTTATACCCTTTGCATCAAGCTTTTGGCATGATTTTATTACTATTGATCTTATTTCGTCTACCTGTCCGTATCAAAGGAGTTCATCCCAAACCCGCTCCTCATTTAAAGCAATGGGAACATACACTGGCTCAGCTAGTGCATATTTTATTATACCTTGCCATGATAAGCATGACGCTATCAGGTTACTTGATGAACTCCACCTATGAATATAGCCAAGGTATAAAGATGTTTGGCCTATTTACCGTTCCAGATATCACACCTAAAAGTGAATATTGGAGCAATATATTTCATTCTATCCACAGTTTTTTTGCTTGGTCATTCATTCTACTATTAATCGCCCATCTAGCGGGTGTATTTAAACACAGAATACTCGATGGAAAAGAACATGACGTTCTGCAACGTATGTTGTGAGCAGCCTAAAAACAAGAGTGGCAACCCTATTTGTCATTCTATCCCCCATCCGACAGTAGGGATCCTTAAAAGGTATGCTTTAAAAGAACATTGATACTGGTTTATACGATACAGCCATAGAGCAATACTCAGTCGAATTTTTAAATCACATCCATAACAATAAACATTAATAATTAAAAATGATAACAAATTACTTCCAAGTGCTATTAATATCTGGTTTAATCCCTCTCATAAAATTCATCGGGATCTGACTCACTGAACACTCAGCATTCACCGCTTAGGCTATTACCATTGCCTAACCACAATGTAAAATTCACTCGCACTATTTTACTGGTGATATTGGTGTGTCAATTGTTGACGCTAACTCAGGCTTTCTCTGTCCAATACCCTAATGGCTTACACCCTATGGGTACTGATATTGATCACCATCATAGCCATGATTATCATGAGCAAAAACAACCAGATGTTAACCCATTAAAGCCTGTTCCTCATCAGCAGTATGCACAAACAAGTCTCCACACAGGTCATTCCATTTCTTTGGTTCAATCAGATAATCCATCAGAGTGGTCTGACGCTGCTGAACATGAGCATACCAACCATGCTCATACTCCTGTACACCCATCAATAGAGTCCGTCTTTGTCAGCCCGTTTTTTCACTCAGACACCCTCTTTGATGATGTTATCACTTACCAGAACTGCCTTTACACCCCCCCTTTACCCCCTCCGCACGGCTTTCACTAGATGAATTGCTGTTATTATAATCTTTCATGAAACACCTATATCGTCATAATAACGGTAAGTAATCCATAAAATTCAATCTATAATCATTGAGTGTTCTGCTGAGCCTCTGTTTCATGCTGATATCACCCTCAATGTATCGTTTTATACCAGAAAGACAACAATTGGAGTCAATCTAATGAGCCAATCTGTGGCTAATATTCTTAAATTAATGATCATTTTTTTAGGCGTATTCACTTCCTTTTCTCTTTTCGCCCATGGCGTCGATAAGGGAACTCAGCAATTTTTAATCTTAAATGAAGGCGTTGCTATTATTCCTTTTATTTATATCGGCGCTAAACACATGGTGACGGGCTATGATCACTTGCTTTTTTTAGTCGGAGTGATCTTTTTTCTCTACCGAAGCAAAGATGTCCTACTCTATGTCAGCTTATTTACCTTAGGTCATAGTTTAACGTTACTGTTTGGCGTTCTCAGTAATATCCAAATGAACCCTTATCTTATCGATGCCATTATCGGTTTCTCTATTGTTTATAAAGGCTTTGATAATCTAGGTGGCTTTAGACAAATTTTTGGGTTTCAACCCAATACCCAAGTTGCAGTGATGATTTTTGGCTTGTTTCATGGATTTGGATTAGCCACAAAAATCCAGGCTTTTAATTTGCCAGAACAAGGCCTTATTCCTAATATATTGGCCTTTAATGTGGGAGTAGAAATAGGTCAGTTCTTGGTTTTAGGGATCATTCTTATTTTGATGAATATTTGGCGACGCCATAAAAGCTACCTGCAATTTTCAACGGCCACCAATACTTTATTGATGAGTGCAGGGTTAATGCTCATCGGCTTTCAGTTAACCGGTTACCTCGTAGGCTAACGCCACAAAGAGATTAATAGAACAAATAAGCTTACCGCAACAATAACAAGATAAATATAAAAAACAGTATTAGGACACACCATGAAAACAAATGAAACGCATAAAAAAGACAGCATGAATATCCTTCCCGTTCATTCTACTGCCAGCTTAATAAAGGCCAGTATCGCGGCGACACTTATCGCTAGTATTTTACTCGTTTTAATCATTCTGCCCAGTGAGTACCATATCGATCCCACAGGCTTAGGGCAATATTTAGGCCTCACAGACATCGCTGAAGCTTCAACCTCAACAATGGCCCCGACTCAAACCCCAACTAAAAATAAGGTCACATCGTCAACACTTGAACAAACCATTCAAACAGTTCCAACAATTGAAACGCTAACCGACATTATCCAAGCTAGAAGCACACTCAGCGTCAGAAGTGACATCATTGATATTGTCATTCCAGCCAAAAAAGGACTCGAGTATAAGTTACTTATGGATAAATTCACTCACTTAACATATGAATGGCGCACAGACGGTGAGCCACTCTATTTCGATTTTCATGGTGAGCCTAAAGGCGATAAAACGGGCTATTTTGAGAGTTTTTCTATCACCACCTCTACTCAAATGAAAGGCTCACTGACAACCCCTTTTGCGGGATCTCATGGCTGGTATTGGAAAAACCAGACCAATGACCCCATCACGGTCACCTTATCCACCAAAGGAGATTACACCATTAAAGGCTAACTTATCTTTTTGGGCAATGGCGTTATATTTGAACACTATTGCCCCCCATCTCGCTTAAATGACTAGAATCGCTAGAATGAATGCTTATTAAGAAGATGATGGACAATAAACGGTTAACTGAGGCCAATGTGTAAGCCAGCGTTTTGAGCTTACCCGCTCATCAAAGATGTCCCGTGAACGGTTAGGATTATGCGTCACTAATAGTTGAAAAAGTGATTCAAAACCAAAAGCAGCAATACATTCATAAGTATCACTTTCTAATTGGCGAATGGCCACAGCCGTTTCTTTTTCAGGCCAGAAACGCATAGCATCCCGTATATTTAAATAGGGCCTATCACCGTTTCTGATATGTATTAATGCTTGATTGCGAACTTGCCAATTGACTTCTGGCATTAGCCTCACCAGCTCAGCTTCCATGACTTTATCATTGTCTGAATTTAATGCCGCATCATCAAAATAAATGACATCAATATCATTAAGGGGTGTTGAAATTGATTTCTTATGCAGATGATCCCACACTAGATTACGCACAAAACCCGCGGCGATGTAACCATCTGGCAAGTTGAGACTGGCAGCACATTCAAGCGCCTTAAGCCTCATAAGATCTTGTTTAATCCATGTAATAATTCTATCCATACGACACCTTATTCATTCTATTATTTTTATCTACCCAAGCTCATTGAAGATGAGCTATAGTCGTTTCTGGTGTATGAGGATAAAGCATTGCGATGTAACCTGTTAATTGATCTTGGCCGATCAACAATTAACAAAAGGAACATCGCAATGACTAAAAATG
>NZ_JAKIKS010000146.1 GCF_023284005.1 Shewanella surugensis | reverse complement strand
ACTCAAATAAAAATCAATCACCGCGCCAAATTTATCAACAGCTCGATAATAGTAAACCCATTGGCCTTTAACCTTGATGTAGGTCTCGTCCATTCGCCACGAACCTGATACCTTCCGCTTTTTCCTTCGAAAAATAGCGTCGAGTTGCGGCGCATATTTGATAACCCAACGGTTCAGGGTTGAGTGATCAAAATGAATATTACGCTCAGCAAATATCTCCTCAATTTTTCGATAACTGAGTTTGTAGGCCAAGTAGTAACGCAGTGCCTGCATGATGATCGCAGAAGGGTAATGTCGGCCTGAAAAATTGAGTTTCATAAACATTAAGCATAAAAAGTGATGCTTAGATCATAAAGTATTTAGGCTGTTTGCGACAGAACCCTTGTCGGTAATCAGGATCAATTTTGATCATTGGTTTGGAAAAGGTCGTAATGGAATATTCAGTAAAAGTGATAATGCTAGATCTCAGTAAGATGCGACGTTGCAATGAACGAGTCACTCACAAGGCACAACAGAAAACTCTGCTATGCTCGCCATGCTTTGCCCTTGATTTATCGAAATTTTTGTGTTGGGTATATTTACCGATAAATAGATGAGTTCAACAATCAGACTGGTTTCAATCAGGGTTACCCCACCACACACTGGTGTCACCGGAGCTTCGCTGCTAAAATCACTAAAAGTACCCTCTTGTGGCTTACCATCAGCATCAGTGACAAATGATTGTTGTTGAGAATAGGTTAAGTCACTTTGGTTAATGCGCTGGCGGATCCTGACATTGTTAATGGAAAATGCACTGGTTAGATAAGCACCATCCAGAGAAAAACTGGCAGCATTTAACAGATAACCAGGTCTTGGAATAACATAATAACTTATTTGGCAAGTCTTTTGGTTTACCGATAATGGATTATCTGCTGACGAGTCCAGACTCATTTCATTATTGAAGTCGGCCATAATGCGTCGCTGACCATCTTTATCTGTTATTAATTTAATATCGCTGTTTTCACAGTCGAAAGATTGTTCAGTGATATAGATATCAAACTTATCAGTATCGGAATTCAAAGGCTCTGTGCCTGTAACTGCCTGGTTCGATATCAGTATGCCAATAACAGCCAAATATTTTAATCGCGTCATTTTATTCACTTCCCTCTATATAACCAACAATATGTTGTTGTCAGATGTTTAAAAAGCACCTGACAACATTGAGTAAATAATTAATTCGGACAAGGTTCGATGTATAAATTCCACACATCGTAAATTCCCTCAAGCTCAGCATCAGACTGACCCTGATCAAAACCAATTTGATTGATCCCTTCATTAAAACCACTTACCGACGCAAAACTTTCCAGAGTAGTGGTAATATTGAATTCACCACCACAACTGCCATCAAGGTAGCTTTTAATATCAACTTGTTGATTATCAAAAGTGCCACTGCGAGGATCATTGTTGCCATACAGAGTGGCGCTATCTTTAACAGTAAAAGCATCAAAACGATGACTGACTTTAGTCAATAAAAAGCCATGCTCCGTAATATTAAAAGCGCCATTGGCAGAGAATTGCGCGCTACTTAAACGATCCCCAGGTGCCACGGTAACTGTATATTCCAGCTCACATATTTTCTTATCAGTATATTTGTCACTCTCCGAGGTATAAGGAGGAACAATAGCGGTCATTTCACCCTGGTTAAAATTAATGCGCACAAAAGTTCCCTTATCAGTAGTGTCTTCAATGCTAATATCACTGTCTCGACAAGCATAACGTTGTGCTCTGACTTCTATGCTATAAGAAGGATCGGCATTATCAATTGCAGGCTCTGATATAACAACCACCCCCTGACTGTCCCAGGAAGCAGTATAGCCATCGGTATCCCACCAACTACCATGAAAACCCAGCGTTGGATCAGTCACATCATTGGCGATAAATTTAAAAAAACCCTGACTTGTGTCGGCAGACCACTGACCATTAATACTTTGCTCCAGATTATTGTAAGTCACGTTAGTGAAAGAGCCAGCAAAGCCATCATCAGATATATAAGATCCTGTATTATTTCTATTAAACTGTACCTGAACATAATAAAGTCTTTTATCATAACCAGCATAATAGGAATCAAACGGGTTTAACCAGAAAGAAGGTATGGCAGATTCATTACTTACAAATTTTGTTGTTGCCTGAGCTTGTATGGATGTTACACTTAAATTCAGTAACAGACTGAGGAAAATCATTTGTATAAATTTTATCATTTTTTATTCCTGTAAAAAACTAACGGCTGAATCCAGGTTAAATTGCACAGATTTATATCCATGAATAAAACTGACTCAGGTAAAATGAGTCATATTCTGTCCGTTGAGTTTATTAACAGTGCAAACTGTATTCAAATGATATTATTCGTTGATACTGGATAAGCAAGGGAATCACAAAAAATAGCACCTTGAAAACCCAGTATTAATAAAAGTTAACTGGTTAACATAGTATTAATTAACTAAAAAGAACAACTTTCAACAGTTATATCAGCAAGATCAATATCAACATCTGCATTACCATCACCGTCGCTGTCACCGCCGCCACCTTGTCCCTGATCTAAACTAACCAAAGCAACAGAACCATCAAAGCTAATAACTTCGGTGATCATGCTAGTTTCCACAACAAGCGGATCCCCGCAATTATCACTTAAATCAACACTGGCAATAACGTTATCAAAAGAATCTGAACCCTCGCTAAACGTGGTCTGGTAAGAGAAAGTCTCAGCACTGAAGTCAAGACGATGTCTTACTCTGACATTGTTGATAGAACTAGCAGTGGCCAGATAGTTACCAGCGGCAGAAAAACCAATATGAGAGACTCTGTAACCAGGCTTAGGAATAATGGTATATTCCAGTTCACAAGTCTTTTTGTCAGAAAAGCCGCCAGGGGATACTAAAGCACGCATTTCACCACCTAAGAAAGTAGCTCGCAAACTCTGCTGATTATTATCTAATCCTACCAGTTCAAGCGTACCGTTGTCTTCAGAAAGATCTGAACAGGCAAACTGTGTACTAATGTTCTCTATAGTATATCCAGGAGCTTCCGTATGAGCTTGTGCTACAGAAGAAACTGCTAATAAACCTACAGCAATAGGCAGGCAATTAAATTGATTTATTCCTTTCATTTTTATTCCATTTATTGTAATTCAGCTCATATATACATTGAATAAGCTGTCGTTCCGTTAAAATTAACAATGCCTATTTCTTCATCACCAGCACTCACATTATTTGTAAGATGAAGGGCAGGTAAAGCAAAGAGACGAGTTCTCAAATAAGGTGCATTGTCTGTTTTTCATCCAAAAAAAACCGCATTGAAAAATGAGCGATAAAATAGCTACCCTCGAAATGCAGGACAGGGATAATGTACCTTACTTGTTTCTATGATGTAAAATTTTTAATTAAAATCGCCTACCAGTGATAAGGCTTTTTTATCACTGGTTTGAATTATGTTGCCCTAAAAACAGACTCTGTCACTTCTTTAGTCATGACTGGCGGAACTGCATTACCAATCATAGATTTTGTCACTGTTAACAATTTTGACCATCGATATGACTTTGGGAATGTTTTAGCAATAGTGGTTGTTCTAACACGTATAGGCGTTAGCATCAGTTGAATCAAACTTTCCAATTCGATGGCGAAGATTCAACAGATAATGATTTTAATGATATTTTTGCAGTAATATCTTGGTTTAAAATCAAAGAGTAACTTGCTTGTAATACTGGGTAAAGGAACGCCATGTCTACTTTTTCCACTTTTGTGTGTATCGAAGAGGAAGAAGGGTGCTTAAAACGTGAGTTTATTTCCTCGCTACATACCCGAACGTTTGATCAATTTCTTATCGTAGATGATGTCATATCTTTTCTTACCGTCTTGTTGAAAAAATCCCTTCATGACTCAATATTTCGTCTTTCCCCTTGTAATCCTTTTTGTTTCTATTAGGATAGGCGTCGTTGTTTTGAATTGGGAGTAGTCAGATGTACCCATTATATCAATTTACTAAACTTTAATGGATAAAACATGTTGACAAAAATACTACCTAGCTTCGCCTTAAGTTTGATGATGTCTACCTCAGCAAATGCAGTTCCTGCCAATACGCCTGATAATATTATTTCTTCAGTCCTTGACGAGGCATATATTTACGATTTTGCTTATAGTGGTGGCGGTTGTCTTGAAGGTGAATTAGATGCAGTGTTGACAGAAGACGGCTCTAAAGTCAGTATCTTTTTTGATAATTACCAAGCTGATTCTTCAGCAGATCCGAGAGGACGCTCACGCGTAACCTGTAATATGGGATTTGCATTGCATATTCCACAAGGACTGAGTGTGTCATTAATTGAAATGGATTATCGTGGTTATGCTGATATTGCCCCTGGTGGCTATGGTGCATTGGTTGCCGATTACTTTTTTGCCGGCGATCAAGGATTACAATTTATAAAAGAATGGGGACAGCCTGATATATGGAATTCAGAAGATTTCTTGTTCGAAAATGATTTTTTAGCAGAGGCTATTGTGTGGTCTGCTTGTGGTACCGATGAAGTAATATTAAGGGCCAACACCAGCTTGAAAGCCTATGAAGGGACGGATAATCATTCCTTCATACAGCTCGATACCGTTGATGCAAATATTGCCTTACTTTACCACTTAAGCTGGAAAGAGTGCCCTGCATTATAACTTCCCCTGCAACATTTTAGGTTCTGTCGCAAACTGAGATCTCACCGCTATAATTTAAGGGCACAAGATCTCTCAGATACAATTAGGCCGCCAAAGAATAAAATTGTTCCCATGGTGTCATCATTTGGCTCCGTTGCAAAGTTTAGCGGGAGTCTGATTTTTCTGTTAATTCATCGCCTAGAAAGTAAATTGTCTCTCAATTAGGCGCACTTCGGCTAAGGAGCCACGACCAGACAACCAGAAGTTAAGTTGGCCTTTTCGAAACATGCGCATGACCTCAAATCCTCTTATCGTAGCGAATGCTGTTTTCAAAGATTGAAACCCTCGAACAGGGTTGATGAGTCGTTTGAGTTTGCCATGATCGGACTCTATCCGGTTATTCAGATACTTGACCTGTCGTTGATTTAGGCTCTGGTCACAGAGCCCGTCTTTCTTCAAAGATAGAATTGCTGGCGCGTATGCTTTATCCCCATCCGTGTTCAAAGTATTGGGGTGGCTATAAGATTCGATACTCCGCAATGCCTTACCCAGAAAACGTTTCGCTGCTTTTTGATTGCGTGTTCGAGACAAATGAAAATCGACGGTATGGCCTTCTTTGGTGATAGCGCGGTATAGATAAGTCCACTTCCCATTCACTTTGACATACGTTTCGTCGACCTGCCAACTAGAACTCCACCCCGGTTTCCAGTACCACCGTAATCGTTTTTCTATCTCTGGGGCATAGCTTTGTACCCAGCGATAAAGGGTTGTGTGACTAACGGTAATACCGCGCTCATTGAGCATTTCTTTCAGTTCGCGGTAACTTATTCCGTATTTGCAGTACCATCGTACAGCCCAAAGAATAATGTCGCCAGTGAAGTGTCGGCCTTTGAAGTCTGACATAATGGATCTGATGATGTGGTTTTTAATGAGTGTGGCTCAAATAGCCAACTTTGCAACGGAGCCATATTAAAGGTGTCGCAGAGAACAGATACAGGGTAATGACCTTTTAATTCATTAACTAACGTACAGTGCTGAGTGAATCCAACATCAAAAGAGCTGTAGCCTTTTTTAAGATTTCTTTCTCCATTTCAATGCGTTTAATTTGCTTCTCTAGCTCACGAATTTTAAGCTTATCTTCCGTCATTGGTGTTGCTTTAGGAGTGATACCATCATATTCATGTTTAAGTTGTTTTACCCAACCACTCATGGTTGATTTACCGACATTCATGGCTTCTGCGGCTTCTATTACTGAGTAACCTTGCTCTAAAACCAATAGCGCTGCTTCAAGCCTAAATTCAGGAGTAAAATTACGACCTTTTCTCTTTGTCATGGTGTCACCTATATTGATATGAGACCTATTATACAGTCTCTAAGTAGGTGGCCAAATTAACTATACCTCTTCACCATAAGACAGCGAATATACTCAATAAAGTACCAAAATCGATGCAGCCAAAAATCAAAGACAGTTTACAAGATATTTGGATGGCAGAGAGTCGTCATTCTGCTTACAAAGCCTATGATTTATTTGTCAAAAACTACAAGGTGAAATACCCTAAAGCAGTCGACTGTTTGGTGAAAGACAAAGAAGAAATGCTGGGATTTTATGATTATCCAGCAGAGCACTGGATGCATATCAGAACGAGTAATCCGATAGAGTCTACCTTTGCAACGGTGCGATTACGTACTCATAAAGTCAAAAGCTGTGGCAGTCGTAAGACGACACTAATGATGGTGTTTAAACTGGCACAATCAGCAGAAAAAAAGTGGTATCGCCTGCGAGGTTTTAAACTGCTTGCCGACGTCATATCAGGCATTAAATTTAAAGATGGTGAACGGATCACTCAAGATCAAACAGAACATCACGATCAGTTGATACACCAGATTTGACAATAACTCTTGATGGGTACCATCAAAAAACCTGATGGGATGGCATTGCAATAAAGCCGTCTCGCACTTATATTGTGCTTTTTAACCATATAGATCAACATTTTATATTGGTTAGGAATAAAAAATTTGAATATTGGCGTTAATTTTATTTTTAACTATACTACAAAGTCATCAATAAGTTATTTATGTGTACTATGGGATTATTTTGTATTCTGAAAATAGTGCGTTATTTGATCAGGAACAAACAAAAATGTCTTTTGGTGTTCAAAAAAATCATAAGAATAAAGGTGATACTGATTTAATTGCATATCACTGCATGTACATGTAAATCAATATCGAAAACATGCATAAAGATGTGTGTAAGAGACAGTTCTATTGTTTACCTTTAATCTTAGACACTGTAGGAATTTAATAAAATTTAAAATAGAAACATATTGTTAAAAATTAAAACGCGACTTACATTTAATTTAAATATAGATAATACATAGTTTTTTGGGATAATGAAATCCAATAATTTATTGAAAATAATAGCTATACAAATAAAATAGGTTAATATTAAAATGGTCAATAATACGACACATATAGATATAACAGTAAAAATCAACGGCCTGGCAAAACTTTGGGAACACACGAAAGGGGAACCTGAAATTTGTATAGCTATACTTGACGGATCCGTAGATATGAAGCATAACTGTTTTATTGATTCAAATACACAATATGTAAATACCTTACACTCTGATACCTCTAAAGAAAAACCATCTCAGCATGGAACTCACATAGCAAGTTTATTATTTGGAAATCACAATAGTCCAGTAAAAGGAATTGCACCTCGATGTAGAGGAATATTCCTTCCTATTTATTCTTATTCAAAAGTCGGTGAGTTAGTATCATGTTCACAAGTAGATTTAGCACGAGCAATCATTGAAGCAATAAATAGTGGAGCCAATATTATAAATATTAGCGGAGGACAATTAAGCTCTACTGGTAAAGCTGATCCCATGTTACTAAATGCAGTTAAATCTTGTGAGGAAAATAACGTTTTATTGATCGCGGCCGCAGGTAATGATAGCTGTAATTGTTTACATATTCCAGCTGCCATCCCATCAACATTGGCAATAGGAGCTATGGATGATATGAATAAACCATTGTCTAACAGTAACTGGGGGGAAAGTTACTTGGATAATGGCATATTGGCACCTGGGCATAAAATATTTGGAGCTTTCCCTAAAAATTTGTATGGGGAATTATCAGGAACTAGCTTTGCTACTGCAATAGTGTCAGGCATAGCTGCTTTAATGTTAAGTCTTCAAGTAAAAAATGGACTGATGCCAGATCCGTGTTCTATTCGAAAAACTATTATATCTACAGCGACGGCATGTAAACAAATCAGTAAAGAAATTGTAGATTGTCGTAGATACTTGGCAGGAATAATAAACATTGATCTTATTAAAAAAAATATTTTAAATGGAGGGAAAACAACAATGTCAGAATATACTAACGAAGTTGACGAAGTTAAAATAAGAGACGAAAACTCGGTGGGTGACGCTTTATTATCTCCCAATTCAACAGAAACTCTAAGTATTCAAAATAACAGCGGTATATGTACTTCAGGAGAGGTAAAAGAAGATATGCAAGCTATTAAACAAATATCAAAATGGAGTAACAAGCAAAGGGAAATAGCCCCTTCTGGTTGCAGCTGTGAAGGCAGCAGTAACGAAACCTCATTAGTTTATGCTCTAGGAAAAATTGATTTCGATTTTGGTACAGAAGCTAGGAGAGATTCATTTTCTCAAAGCATGCCAGTTGGAAAAAATACGCCTCATAGCCCAGAAGATATGCTTACATATTTAGATGATAATCCATTTGAAGCACAGTCTATCATATGGACCTTGAATTTGGATGTAACACCCATTTATGCCATTCAACCTATAGGGGCTTTTGCTAATGTTGTTTATGAACGCTTGCGTGAGGCTTTAAAAGACCAAGTTTATAATGGGGTAGAACTTATTTCTATACCAGGTCTTATTGCTGGTAGCACCACACTTTATAATGGACAAACAGTCCCGCTTATAGTTCCTAATCCCCGTGGAATGTATAGCTGGGCGACTCATGCTCTAGTAGAAGATGTTTTGGGTAAACGTCCAGCAAAGTCAGGAGATGATCAGAACTTGTATGACGCGCATAGAGTCGGCTTAAATAACTTCCTTGAAAGAGTGTATTACGATTTACGTAATCTTGGCGTATCTCCAGAAGATCGGGCATTGAATTATTCTGCTACCAATGCATTTCAAGTTAGTCAAGTTATTGAAAGTACAACCAAAGGAAAGCTTGAGCTGGATCACATCAATGTTAATAAGAGTCCTATTTCTCGCCCTGATTCTGATTGTTATGATGTGGAATTAAGCTTCTTCAATCCAAACAATCTTCAAAATGCCAATAAAATTTACCGCTTTACTATAGATGTTAGTGATGAAATTCCAGTTACAATTGGTGAAGTCCGAAGCTGGTCAAAAAGATAGTGGGTTTTTAGTTTACTGAGCTAGTTACTTATTGCTTGAATCTAGAATGGTTCAACCTAAACAATAGGTAAACAGGTGAAATTTATTAGTCCTCTTTTAAGGTTAAAACCACCGACTTTAGTCGGTCAGCTTTAGCTATGATATTCTTTTCCTATGAATGCGAAAGAGATTAGGAAATAGTAATGGAATATCGATATGGTAGTCATACGGTCTTTAAGATTCAGTATCACTTTGTTTTTGTAACAAAATATCGGTATCAGGTGTTGAAAGGTGATATTGGCTTGAAAGTAAGGGAATTAATCCGACAAACCTGTCATGCATTTGAAATTTTAAAAGGTGTTGTAAGTAAAGATCATGTTCATCTGCTTGTTTCAGCACCACCAAATATGGCACCCAGTGAAATAATGAGAAGAGTAAAAGGTAGATCTTCAACAAAACTATTTGAATCCTTTCCCGATTTGAAACATAGGTATTGGGGGCGTCATTTTTGGGCTAGGGGATATTTTTGTGTTACTTCGGGAGATTTAACAGAAAAGATGATAAAGGAATATTTAGAGCATCATTTCGAACCTAAAATAGAAGACAATTTTAAAACAGAGGGCTAAAACAACCGGTCTTTAGTCCGTCATACTAACCCACCTACTTCAGTAGGTGGTTGTTAAGTTTGTATCAATAAGTTAATGCTGACTATTTTATCTTTAGAAAAGAGAAGGTGATAGAGGTACCAATAAAACTACTATGTATATTAATAATTCTTGTAACGCATAAAGATGAAAGAAAAAATTAATAAATCCTAAATTTGTAATTCTAAGATAAGAATATATGTACGGGAATATATTCTAAATCGCTCTCACGAGCAAATTAATGGCCATAACCCGTATGGCCTAATTAAAAGGAATATTATAATGAAAATACCAAAGCAAAATAAACCGTTAATTCGTAGTAAAAATATTACTGGTTTATATACAAATGGAATATATCCCTCAGGCCACAACACGCAGTGTTGCGGTAGTGATTGCATAACAAAATATTGCTTAATTGGTTTAAGTAGTAAAGGTTGTACAGGCGGGATCCCATATATTCATTGTATAGGTTAATTACCCTATGACCCTTTTAAACAACTGGTTTTAAGTGAAGGGTCATTTAATCGAGGTAAAATACATCAACGCTTAGGTTGACACTCTTGGCTTGGGGCTGAAGCAACATTAGCAGGTGTATAAATTTGATCGATTCTTAAGCAAGAATAGATGGAAACGGAGTATAAAATGACACCATGGGAGCAGTTTTATTCTTTAGTTGGATAGCTGTGTCTGAGGGACGGTACGCCCTTAATTTATAGCGACATTATCTGAGTTTGCGACAGAACCATCGATAAACATGCTGACTTGTTTTCCGCTCGGAAGTTCCTTTTGCGATAGAGCCATGTTCAAAAATTGTCAATGAGTGAAATTAAAATAGTAGTAAAAGTGCCTCTGATGAACAGATCTGAAGGCGAGTAAAAATCTGGCTCTGTCGCAAATATTGCATCCTTCACATCAGAACCAAATTAATATCAGGAGAAACCAATATGACAGACATTTCAACCTCAGATAATACAAGCGTTAAACTGGCCAATATTACAGGTGCCACACTGACACTTTCGAGTTCAGTCAGCCCGGCGTTAAATTCAAAGTATTGGGAGCAGTCCAATACGTCTGTGAACAGTTCAAAAATACCTGACGCCACTTCTGTTTTGGCGTTCAGTCGAGATACCGGTATTACTACTCACGATACTTGGTTATTTACCACGACGTGTACGGTCGATGGTGTTGAGATCACGTTGCAGGAATCGGTTAAGGGAAAAATCTGGCCTGTGGGCAGTAGTATGTAGCAACGTTTGACAGCCAACTCATTGCGGGTTTAAATATACAATTGATAATCCAGCTAATACGATAATTAATGCACAGCCATATTCCATGCACTTAACAGAGTTTGAGTATACTGCTATAGGTCATATTCCTGGAAATCGAATTAGGAGTGCTACTCACTTACTCTGGGGAATTCGTTACAATGGAGATTTCTACAATTACGGTAATGAAAGTTTATTACGCAGGTGGGGATACGCTAGAAATTTTGGTCGATATGCTACCATCTTATTTTTAGGTCAACTTGCTTACCGAAATTACCAACAATAACTCCCATATCAATAGGAGAGAGCTATAGTCGTTTCTGGTGTATGAGGATAAAGCATTGCGATGTAACCTGTTAATTGATCTTGGCCGATCAACAATTAACAAAAGGAACATCGCAATGACTAAAAATGA
>NZ_JAKIKS010000145.1 GCF_023284005.1 Shewanella surugensis | reverse complement strand
TCGATTATATCGCACACTGTTTGGAACAATTATCCTCTCCCAACTGCGACCTCAATAGTCTCTTACCCTGGCACGTTAAACTAAGCAAGGCGTAGTTCGCCGGACGCTCACGAACATTTCATGAGGTTTAGGGTAATTATACCTCAGTTAGTTCTGTTATAGATTTAACCGCAGACAAATGGAAAGAGAAATACCTAATAGACTGTTAAATACTGCAATAATTCACTCGCCAGTACATTCAAACTGAACTAAGTACATAGGCATTAAAATCAATTAATTTAATTAGCATCATTGCCTAAGCATGCAGTTCACAGCGACTCCGTAGCTAATCATAAGTTTATCGCCAACTTAATCAAATATAGTGTAAAAAAACCACGATGAATCACACCATGTAGGGGGGTTAAGACAACGTTGGCATCACAAAAGCAGATGCTGTATTGTCTGATTGGCCCCAACGCGTAGAAATCGTTTTAAGCCTAGTATAAAACTTAAACCCTTCTGGACCATGCACATGCGTATCACCAAATAACGACGCTTTCCAGCCGCCAAAACTATGAAAGGCCATAGGCACAGGAATGGGAATATTGACCCCAATCATACCGGCATGCACTTGCGTTGTATAAGTACGTGAATGGGCGCCATTGGTCGTATAAATACACGACCCATTACCAAATGGTCCACTATTTATGAGCTCAATTGCATCACCTAGATTATCGGCTGCTAATACACAAAGCACTGGGCCAAAAATTTCTTCCTTGTATATGACCATGTCTGATTTGACATTATCAAATAATGTCGCACCAACAAAATAACCATTTTCATAACCCGGTACTTTAGTATTACGTCCATCTCTCACTAAGGTAGCGCCTTCTTTAACCCCAATATCAATATAATTTAACACTTTTTGCTGATGTTCTTTCGTTACCAGCGGACCCATATCGACATTGGGTTGGTCACCTGAATTAACATTCAACTTATCGATTTCGATTGACAGTTTTTCAATAAGCTTTTTATGTGTGTCTTTACCTACAACAACCGCAACCGGCAGCGCCATGCAGCGCTCTCCAGCAGAACCAAATGCTCCACCTATAATACCATGAACGGCTAAATCAAGATCAGCATCAGGCATCACCACACAATGGTTATTTGCACCACCAAGCGCTTGAACTCGCTTACCATTTTTAGCCGCTGCTTCATAAATATACTTAGCAATTGGGGTAGAACCAACAAATGAAACTGCACCAATATCGTGATGCTCTAAAATGGCATCGACAACCAGCTTATCACCGTGAACCACATTAAATATACCTGCAGGCAGCCCCGATTTTTTAAGTAATTTGGCCATAAAAATGGCGGCTGAAGGATCCTTTTCTGCTGGTTTCAAAATAAATGCATTGCCTGCGACTATTGCAATAGGAAACATCCACATCGGCACCATACATGGAAAGTTAAACGGTGTTATACCGGCACAGATACCCACGGGTAGACGTAATGTATGACAATCTACTTGCCCACCAACATTGCTCGAAAAATCACCTTTAAGTAACTCTGGTGCACTACATGCGTACTCAGCGACTTCAAGGCCACGCTGCACTTCACCTAAAGCATCAGCATGTACCTTACCATGTTCATTAGTAATGATTTTTGCTAATTCATCCTTGTTTTCTTCCAGCAGGATTACAAACTTATTCATGATACGTGAGCGCTTTAATGGGCTCGTATTTGCCCAAGCTGGAAACGCTAATTTCGCAGCAGAAACCGCTTTATCTAGTGTCTCTGACGAACCCAGTACCACCTGCTTATCTGACTGACCTGTCGCAGGATTATAGACATCAAAAAGTGCTTGGTGCTCTTCATTAATTTGACCATTAATAAAGTGTGGGATGAGTGTCGTCATTTAATGCTCCTGAGGGCTAAAAACTATACGATAACGGGTTGATTATCTGCCAGTGACTTTTCGGCAGCAATTGCAATTTCAACGGCTTTTCTAGCATCTGATATATCAGGGGTAATAACATCATCGGTTGCTAGATAGTGTAAAAATGCGGCGAACTGATTAATATATGCTTGTTTATACCTTTCAATGAAACTGTAATGTGGAGGGGCTGTTTCCGTTTTATTACCACCCATAAATTGAGTCACAGTACGGCCTATATTATCTACCTGAAGATTTCCCTTTTCGCCAAAAACCTCCAGCCTTTGGTCATATCCATAACCGGTTTCTCTGCTGGCATCAATAACAACAAGTACGCCTGATGTCATTTTCATGGTAATAATACTAGTATCTATATCATTGATTCTTTTAAGCTCCGGATCCACCAATACAGCACCAGCCGCGTAGATTTGTTCCACTTCAGAACCAGTAATAAAACGTGCAGTATCAAAATCGTGGATATTAAAATCTAAAAACATCCCCCCTGAACGTTTGGCAAATTTGATACTCGCACGCTTTGGATCTCGATTAGTGATTTTAACAATATGAATATTGCCAATCTTACCCGCATCAACATCTCGTTTAATTTGGCAAAAATCAGGATCCCAACGTCGATTCAAACCTACTTGTAATTTAATATTGGACTGCTTCAATTCTTTATCCAAATGTTCAAGTGACGTCACATCAAAAGAAATGGGTTTCTCACAAAATATATGTTTCTTATACTTAATAGCGGCTTTAATCAAATCAACATGCGCTGTTGAGTTTGCTGCAATAAATACCGCATCTAACCTTGATTGGCTTAATACATCCTCAAGTTGAGTCACAGGGTAAGTGGGAATATTTTTATAATGAGGTTCTTTAGCAAGATAATTATCTACAATTGCAACAACATTAACATTTGAAAAATTTTCAAGAATTAAATTCAAATGCATTTGACCAATTCGACCACAACCTAACATTGCAATATGATGTTGTTTCATTCATTACTCTCCAGTGTGAAATTTAATGAATTCCCGTGCCTGTTTAGCATATTTTTTTGGGTTTGCCTTTGCTGGATCTTGCTCTGCTTCAACAATCATCCATCCACGATAATCAATTTCATCCAAAGTTTTAAATATTTGTTTAAAATCAAGATCGCCATCACCTGGTACAGTAAATACCCCCTCCCTAATACCATCCATGAAACATAAATTGTCCGCTTTAACCTTTTTCAATATCTCATTTCTAATATCTTTTAAATGCACATATTTAATCCGATCTTTATATTGTTTTATTAACGTAACAGGATCAATCCCAGCAAAATAAGCATGCCCAGTATCCATTAACAATGAGATTAATTCAGGAGAAGTATGCTTCATTAAATAATCAATTTCATCTTGATTTTGAATACCTGTACCCATGTGGTAATGATAAACCACGGTCATACCATAGTCATAAGCAATTCGACCTAGTTGGTGTAACCCTTGAATTAAGTTATCCCATTGCTTGGTCGTAAATGTTGGCTTATTGCTATTATTAATGGCCAAGTTCCCGCTTTGAATGCAATGACCACATTCGGCAACAGTAATATATTTAGCGCCAGAGTTACTCAAGAAGCTTAATTGGTCCATAAAAGCTGATAATGTTTCTTGGTGTCGACCTTCTTCGGTAAAAAAGGTACTGTACCAAGCACTACTTATTTGAAGGTTTAACGGTTCAAGTGCCGCTTTCAGCTGTTTAATATCCCTTGGGTATTTATTACCAACTTCGGTACCAATGTAACCTGACTCAGACATTTCAAATATACATTGATCAAACGGTATATCCCCACCGAGATTAGGATCATCATCATTAGTCCAGTTAATTGGTGCAATGCCAATTTTATATTTTGATACACTCACAGTAATTCCTTTAGTATTTTTTAGCATGATTTATATTGGTTGCCATATTGGAATTAGCTTGTATCACTGCTTCAGATTTTGATACCTCTGCAACACCCACACGCCACCAACTGTCATATCCACCACTCATTGTTTTAGGATCAACTTTCATTTCAATTAACGTTGATCCTTCCGCTTTTTTAGCCGCTTGAAGTGCTATTTTCAATGAGTCTAAACTATCAGCTTTGAAGGTTGTAGCTCCTAGCGCTCCAGCATATTGCGCAAAATCAATGGGGATATTTTTGCCATTAAGCTTGCCACTCGTCTTGTCTCTAAACCTAAATTCCGTACCAAAGGTTTGACTGCCACATGACTCTTGTAAGTTACGAATACATTGAAATCCACTATTATCTAACAGTATGATATTTATCTTTTGTTGTTCTTGAATAGCGGTTAATAATTCTGAATGCATCATAATGAAACTGCCATCTCCGACAATAACATAGGGCTCTCCGGCGTTTAAAGCTAACTTAACGCCAAGACCCGCTGCAACTTCATAACCCATACAAGAGTTAGCATATTCCACATGATAATCTTTAGCTTTCTTGGATCGCCATAATCGATGCAAATCACCCGGTATACTACCGGCTGCACATATAATCACATCATCTTCACTTAAAAAATCATTAACGACACCCATAACAGCTGTTTGATTTAGACCGTCGTTGCCTTGCATAGCGTAATATAAGCGATCAACTTCCCGATTCCATTCTAAACGCAAATGTTCAACGTGTTGTTGATAATGTGTTTCTGTTTTAAAGCTTTTTAGGCCTTGAGTTAACTGTGCCAAGCCCGCTTTAGTGTCGGCTTTTAATAAACAGCCCTCCATTTTCAATCCATCAAAAGCATTAATATTAAGATGGATTAACTTAACCTTTACGTTTTGAAACACAGATTTAGACGCAGTCGTAAAATCTTGTAAACGTGTACCAATGGATAAAATAACATCGGCATTGGCCGCTAAGACATTAGCGGCTTTACCGCCAGTGACACCAAGCGCACCGACATTAAGTTTATGATCCCAAGCCAGTGCGCTCTTTCCCGCCTGAGTTTCGCAAACAGGAATATGATGTTTTTCGGCAAACTGTTGCAATGATTCTGTGGCATAAGAATAATGCACTCCGCCTCCAGCAATGATCAATGGCTGTTTTGCATTTTGAATGACTGTAATTGCTGCTTGTAAAGCCCGCTCAGGAATATTAAAACGATCAAGGTGCCATACACGTTTAGCAAAAAAAGAGTCCGGATAATCGTAACTTTCAGCTTGCACATCTTGAGGTAAACAGAGTGTAACAGCACCCGTTTCAGCAGGATCCGTTAACACCCTAAAAGCACTAAGACAAGCAGACATTAATTGCTCTGGACGAGAAATCCTATCCCAGTATTTACTCACAGGTTTAAATACATCATTAGCCGATATAGTCAAATCAGAAGCATTTTCAATTTGTTGTAGAACCGGATCAGGCTGTCTACAGGCGAAAATATCACCGGGCAACAATAACAAAGGAATACGATTAGTGGTTGCTGTTGCTGCCGCAGTGACCATATTGGTTGCACCGGGGCCTATAGATGATGTACAAGGAATAATACCTAACCGATTTTTTTGCTTAGCATAAGCTGTTGCAGCATGGGCCATACCCTGTTCATTGTGACCTTGATATAGCTTAATACCAAAATTATCATACTCTAAAGCTTCACCCAAGCCTGTAACATTACCATGCCCAAAAATACCAAACATGCTATCAACGAGTTTATGCTCCACACTATCCATTTCAATATATTGATTAGCTAAAAATTTTAGCAAGGCCTGAGCCATGGTTAATTTAGTTGTGCTCATTTGACTTTCCTTCGCACAATTTCCATACACGAGCATTAGCTGACTCTTCTTTGGCCCAGCTATGTTCAGGTTTAAAAGTCGGGACTATATAAGGATTTCCAGATAAATGTCTGATAAACCATAGAGTATATAAACAATAACCAGGAGCCGTACTATGCGCATGCTCAACATCATCGGTTATAATCATGGTATCGTAGTGACGAATACGAATAATATCTTCACCATTCTCACCTATACCATAACCCTGAGGCTCAGAAAAACGATAATGATAAATTTCGGGATGCGGATGAGTATGTGATGGGCTGCTTGACCAATGACCCGGAAAAGTAATAATTTCACCAACGACTAAATTTGATTCTTTACGATTACGCTTATCAAAAACGGTACGCACTAATCGATATGAACTATCACCCAGCAAGCCTTTGCCTCGCTTATCAGATTCTAACATGTTGCTAGCATCAAAAACTTGGCTGATAAAACGCTTGTCATTGGCTGTTTGTATGACCATAATTTCACAATGGGTTTTAGCATCAACTTTAGCGACGGTATTGGGTGTACAGTGTAAAACAATCGGTACTTCAGAGTAATAACACGTTCTTTCAGCATCATATTGTTGATCATCATACGAAAATCTAATCCTACCCGTCATTAATAAGTAGGCTGATTCTAAATCAGATGTTAAATTATAACTTTCACCCGCTCTTAATTTAATGACACCAAAAGTCATTCCTGTTGGGAGTTTTTCTTTACCAATTTCAGTAATATGATTGTATCCGAACTGAAAACCATCTGGACGGCGAACTAATATATCTTGAGTTAACATTATAACTCTCTCCACATTTTTAAGACTTGTGCATAATTATCAGCAATCGCAATCGCCACATCAGCAGCTTTAATTTCATCTTGTACAAATTGCTCCCAACTAGGCCAGAAAATACTTCGACCTAAAGCAAAGCCATTAACATACTGACTGCTTTTAGCTATTTTAAATATATCCTGATAATGATTAAGTGTTTTGGCTGCACCCCCTAAAATAATAACCCGTGCTTGATCATCATATTGACTAATAACTTGATCCACTTGTTGCCACTGCGATGCGGTATCTAACGTTTGAATTTTCCACCAAAATGGATAAATACTCGCTTTGTATACATCTGCCATGGCATTTGACAATGATAAACCATTCACCTCAAATCCATCTGCAATAATCAACTCTAACATCAATCGTCGGTCTAATTTTTGACAGGCTGAAAATAACTCAGATAAACGCTTAATTTGTTCCGTTTTATCAGCTTCAGGTAAATTGGTATGGTATTTCCATAACACTTTAACGTTAATTTCGGTGCTCTTGTTTATTAACGAAGAATAAGCCGATATTCCATCTACCCATTCAAATTTTTCGGTACCGGAAGCCTCCACAGGTGCGCACATGTTCACCCCCATAAAAGCGGCTTCTCTTAGTATATTTTCACCGTATTGTGGATCAATAATAATGCCCAATTCTGGTTGAGAATTTGATTGATAAACGTGTTTAAAACCATCAAATACTGCTTGTTTAAATTCAGTTATTTTAGCTATTGGTTGATTATATTTTTCACAAGATTTTTCAAATTGCCAGCGATGATCATAAGCCAATAATGTCAATGGTCTGTCTTTAGGATACCCTATAGTTGATAGGTTATGTAAACGTGTCAATTCCTCACCATACAGTAAATCATTAACATTATCAGGATGATAGTGTTTAACAAAGTATTTAGCTTCGGCATAATTGGGGATCGCAGGGGCACAACCGTGTCGAGTCACCACAATGGCACCACATACATTCGCCAATGTAGTTGCTTTATCCCAATCATCACCTTTCAATAAACTACCTAGCAAACCACTCATAAAAGCATCACCCGCGCCTAGAACATTAAAGACCTTGACCCTAAATGGTTTGGATGCGATTGGCATTACTTTGTCTTTCAAATAAATCTCACAGCCTTTCTCGCCTGTTTTAAGCACAATTGGCGCTGAAGTTAAACTATGAATAAAAGCCAAGGAAGCAGATATTTCTCCCCTACCCGAGGCAATAGCGACTTCTTCTTCAGTACCGATAATTAAGTCACAATCAGCGAGGATTTTTATATATTCATTACTGACTATTTGATCTGCTTTGTAGCGTGTTTCACCGTCACCAACGGAAGTTACGTTCCATAATACTGGACGATAGTCTAAATCCACGATAATTTTAGTGCCACACTCTTTGGCGATTTTGATTGCATGATAAGTACTTTCACGCATATCAGCTGTCGATAATCCAGTACCCGTTATTAATAATGATTTGGCTTTACCTATAAAATCTTTTTGGCAGTGCGCTGGTTTTATTTGCATATCAGCACAATTTTCACGATAAAAAAGTAATGGGAAATGATCTGGAGGGCATACTCCAAGTAACACTAATCCGGTTAAATTATCAGGAGTATCATATAATAATGTTGTATCTACCCCCTCTTTAGTTAGCGTTTTACGCAAGAACATGCCCATTTCATCCTGCCCAACACAGGAAAACATAGCTGATTTCAACCCTTGTCTCGCAGTACCTACTGCAATATTGCCCGCACACCCACCTAAATATTTATTAAAACTAGTACTATCATGTAATGGATTATTAACTTGTTCGGAATAGAGATCAACAGCAACCCGGCCCATGCAAATAATATCAATAGGTCGTTGTTGATCAACCTCAAAAGCGCTTATGCCTTGCATATTGACTTATCCTTATTTATCATTGCAATAGTTCATTAAAGTAATCATTTTCATGGAATTCACTGTATTACAAAGAAGTTGCTACTTTTACTGGAATATTATTTTTTGCCGATTCTTTAGCTGCTCTAGCAATACGAATTGCTTGTAGCCCATCAAATCCATCAACCATTGGTTTTTCATTATTAACAATTGCAGCATGAAAGCTTTTTAATTGATAGATAAAAGCATCTCTATATCTTTCTAGAAAAAAACATAATGGTTTTGCTGTTTCAACTTGATGCTCGCCACTGAAAACGACATTATGTTCCAATAAATTTTTAGTCCTTAAACAACCTTTATTGCTAAAAACTTCGATTCGTTGATCATAGCCATAAACGGCTTTACGACTATTATCAATAACACCTAAACCACCATTAGCAAACTTAAGATTAATGACAGCAGTATCATAATCATCATATTTTTTGAATACAGGATCAATTAAGTTTTGCCCCATCGCAAAAACTTCAACAACTTCAGATCCAGCCAAAAAACGAGCCATATCAAAATCATGAATACTCATATCCATAAAAATACCACCAGAGTTTTTAATATACTCTTCTGGTGGACAGTCAGGATCTCTAGAAGTAATCCGAATAATGTGAGGTTCACCTAAACCTTTGACTTTAATTTGATGTTTAATATGAGCAAAATCAGTATCAAAACGCCGATTGAATCCAACTTGCAATTTTACATCACAATATTCAGCCATTTTAATTGCATCGATAATATCAGCCTCATTTAACCCTATAGGTTTTTCACAGAATATATGCTTTCCGTTTTTTGCTGCTAAATTAATATGTTCAGTATGAAATGACGAAGGAGTGCAAATCAAAAAAATATCGATTTGTTCATCAGTAAAAATTGACGCTACATCTTTTGTTGCTATAACAATATGTTCTTTACACCAAGCATCATCAAAAAAAGGATCGGCAACTTTAACTAAGTTAAACTCAGGTAATCTGTACAATATATTTTCGGCATGTAATTTACCAATTCGACCGTTACCGACAATAGCAACATTTAATACTTTCATTTATAACCCCTTAGCGACCTTGACCAATATACCTAACAGGTACACCGTCATTTAAATTTTCTTCTATTTGTTCTAATGAAACACCTTTAGTTTCTGGAACATAAAAATAGCTATATATACAAGATACTAGACAGAAAACTGCGAAAAACCAGAAAGTAATACCTCCGCCAAAATAATTTAACAGTGGTAAAAAAGCCATCGCGACAACAAAATTAGATAACCACTGTATAGCCGTTACAAAGCTCATGGCTAAACCTCGAATATGTGTTGGATATATTTCAGAAATAATCAACCAAAACATTGATCCTAAACTGATAGCATATGCAAAAATATAGATAATCATGGCAGCCATCATAAAAGATGATGGAATAGCATTATATTGAAAACAAAGACCAATAAACATTAAAGCGATAAAAGCCACAAATGTCCCACTAATTAACAAACTTCTTCGCCCTACTTTATCAACAATAAATACGACAATAATAGTTCCAATCGTATTGACCACCCCTAGAATGAAAGTAGCAAATATTGCAGTCGTCTCAGAGGTAAAACCAGAAACTTTAAAGATATATGGTCCATAATACATAATAGTATTAATACCTGCAAATTGTTGAGCTATACCTAAAAACAATCCAACAATTAACACTCCACGTAATTTTTTGCTAAATAGTTGTTCAAACGTCGATTTAGTTATATTTTTTTCAAGTTCCACCATTTTCTTTATTTCTTTTAACTCAACGTCAGCTTCTTTATGTCCTCTTATTTTTTGTAGAACAAATAGCACTTCTTTCATTCTATTTTTTTCAGCCAACCATCTTGGTGACTTGGGCATAAATAACATACCAACAAATAATAATATAGCCGGAATAACCCCTGTCAAAAAAATCAAACGCCAACTGTGAGGTGAAATATCATACATAAAATAACCAACCAAAAAAGAAATACTCTCACCAGCAGTAATGGCAATACCATTTAAAAGCACAAGACCACCACGGATTTTTTTAGGTGATATTTCTGAGATGAACAATGGCACAGTAAATGACGCAATACCAATGCATATGCCCAATAATAAACGTCCTAGAAGTAAAGAGTAATATCCTTGTGCCAAGGAAAGAATAACGGCACCTATAACAAAACCAATGGAAATAATAAGTAACATTATCTTTCGACCAAACATATCAGTGGCTTTACCAGAAAGAAGAGCACCAAGAAATGCACCTAAAACGGTGATACTCACAATCGTTGACCATTCAAAAGTAGTAAAATGAAATTCGGCAACCAACTGACCTTGGACATTGGCTATAATGCCAGTGTCAAAACCAAATAACAGCCCACCTAAACCAGCAACTGATGCAACCAAAATAACAAATCCACGATTATTTTTTTGTAAGCTAGACTCCATGATGTATCCTTAAATATTGTTTCATATAAAACGATTCTAGTTAAGTAAATCAGCCTGCCTCAGAAGCTTTAAGTGCTAAAGAACATCATCTATTCTAGTGATACCATGCATAATTAAATCCCCTTTCCAGTCCAAATTCACATAATGCTAAGTACCTAAATTGAAGTTATCCGGTATTTTGTTTGATTTTCGACCTTACTCGATATGTCGATTACCTGACAGCACATGGGGTCACGCTATCTAAAGGGCTAAACCCGACCTTTGTAAACTTTTACATAAGCACTTATACAATCAGTTTAATAAACTTATTCATCACTAACAAAATTAAATTTAGGATAAAAAGGCCTAATTATCCCGTTCTCATGTTCATATTAGTCTTCTTCACCCCAAATAATAGGCTGAATTCATGAATGTTGTTTTAACAATTTTAAGAATAATTTAGCTAAGATTTTAGATTATAATCTTATGCTTTATTTATGAAGGTATCTGATATTTATTAAATAGTTAACGACAAGTTGTCATCTTTACAATTGATCTTTATCCATGATGTTTTTAGCGCTTGTTTTGAATATATCCAATCCAGCCGGTGATAAGTCTATGCTCTAGTACTGAACACCGTTGACCTACATTTATGTAAACTATATCAACCTGTCATAAATAGGCGGGGAATCATTAAACATTTGAATTAATCGTGATTATTTTTTGTATGGCGTGTAGTATATTTCGTATGATAAAGAGTAGTTATACCAATTCCATTAAAAATATGATCTAATATTAGATAAGTACTTAAGTAAAAGTCCCTGTACACGACATTTTCTTGTTCACCATATGAACAGCTCAATCTTTTTGGGCTGAATCGGTCTTGGGATGAGTAAATTCAAACAACGGTTAATGGTTTTTATAACACG
>NZ_JAKIKS010000144.1 GCF_023284005.1 Shewanella surugensis | reverse complement strand
AGGTTGCTCTCCTGTCTTTTGGTCGAGACTTGAGCCTACCTATACCGCGGTATAGGTGAAACCTATGCGAGTCACCCCGGCAGAGCCGGGGGTTTACCGTTTGTTAATTAACATGAGGCCAAGAAAGGCGTTAAACTTTCTCAGTCCTTATGAGTTTTTAACAGGTAAACGTGTGTCGCTTATTGCTGAGATCTAGGAAAAACCCTTTCAATACTCTGAGCTGAAGACTCGAAGGATTAAACGTAAAAGTGAGATAACAAAAAAATGAAATGATACGTCAGATGATCGAAACCTGTATTAATAATAATTTGAAATTTCTATTTATTCTTATGGATAGCTGGTTTTCATCAAAAGATAATTTCGATTTTATCACCAGTAATGACAAGCATTTCATCGCAGTACTTAAGAGCAACAAGTTAACAGCCCTATCCGACGAAGACAAAAAGAACTCAAAGTAACCATATATTCATGTCAATTTGTGCAGCCTTTAAGCTCGAAAGTTTGAGTATTTAAAATAACCTCAATCCCTTCGCAATTTGTCGAAAGTTACTCATTAATGCATCACCTTCTATTTATGTTGAACTTCGACAATTTCAGGCTGCTGCGTAACATCAGTTACCAAATCAGGTTTCTCAAAATTGGTACAGATGAAGATCATGTTCATTTTTTAGTTCAGTCAGTGCCAACATATAGCGTAACTAAATTAGTAACGATGATGAAATGCCTAACAGCTAAGCATATCTTTAGAGGGTGTCCAGAGGTTAGGAAGAAGCTATGGGGTGGTGAGCTTTGGTCCGATGGATTTTTTTCTAGTACGGTGGGTAAACATGGTGATGAAGCAAAAATAGCAAATTATGTTAAAAGCTAAGGCAGTGATGCTAAGTATGATCAGCTCTATAATTTTGATCAATTAGCAATTTTCGAATGAACTATTTGATACCTATCTGCTTGCGGCAGGGTTACTCATTAGCTATATTGAAACTGAGATTGATTTTTCGACGATAAAAATTATGGGTGTTTTAGGACTAGATGAGATCAGTATGAAGAAAGGTTATCGTAATTTCGTCACACTGTTCACTGACCGAGTTGATGATAAAGTTAGCGCGCTGGGTGTCGTAAAAAGGCATAAAAAATCCAATACCATTTCGGTATTACGTATAATACCGAGCTTTTTTCGGAACAGTATCAGTGCAGTATGTTGTGATTTATATCATGGTTATAAAAGAAGTCTTTGACAAGACGGTTCCCATCGTAGCTGACCGATTCTATCTATAGTGCGTCGATTGTATAGAAAGAGTCTCATTAATTTACGCAAAATCGAGCTAAAACGATTTAAAAAAGAACTGTCAGTGGAAAAGTAGCCACCCTTAAACTGGCAATATCTCTTCACTTCATAGATGAAGAGAAAGCCGTGGTTGAGTCGTGGTTTTCACTCTCACCACAATTGAAGCAAGGTTATCAATTTAGTCGTAAGCTCAGTGGGATATTCAACAGCTATATTACCCCTCTGAGTTAGCCAAGGAGAAGATGACAAAATGGGTGAATACTGCCACTGCATCAGATCTCAATTACTTTGGCCGATTTATCCAAACTTTGGTCAATTATCAAGAACAAATTACTCATTATTTTATTGCCCGTTATACCAGTGGATTTGTCAAAGGCTTCAATAGTAGGGTGAAAGTATTAAAGCGACGATGCTATGGGTTATCGAATACAATTAAGCTGTTTCAACGACTACTCTTAGATACTATCGGCATGTTTCGATTCGCTCCCAACATGACTGATTTTTAAGCATTTATACGCAAAGACGCGTAGAGCCAATATTTATCTTTAGTTCACTTGTTGAGCCAAAAAGTATCGCTCAATCTAATCCAGCTGATTGGAGGCAAGATGGTTACCGTACACGTGAGTTCGAAGCCATTATCTTTAGCTAAGATGGGTAAACAAAGCGGGGCAATACTCGTGATGTTTACCATAGGATTATTTTCATTGCTAGCCGTTGCCGCGCTTGCCTTGGACGGTGGTCACCTCCTAGTGAACAAAGGTCGTTTGCAAAATGCAGTAGATGCTTCAGCCTTATATGCGGCTAAAATATTGCAAAATGAAGGAAGCCTTTATGATGCAAGAGAAGCGGCGACCCAAATTTTGGTGCAAAACTTAGGGTTTACTGATAACGGTGAACTTAAATCCAGTGTGGAACTGTCGTCGCCAGATTATAATTCCACTCAGGTCACTTCAAATATCTATATCGAATTTTCTGTGTGGCCAGATCCCTTTATTCCTGTATTTGATGATGATAGCAAGTATGTTCGTGTTCGCATCGAAAATGTCAGGTTAAATAATTTTTTTGCTCAAATACTAAATTTTGATAAAAAAATCAGAGCATCGGCCGTTGCCGGTAAGAGTACGGATATTGAGTGCCTGAATAAGATTTTACCTATGATGGTTTGCGGACTGAACTCCGATCCAGATTATATCAATCCGGATACGGATGAAAAGGCTCCATTCGGATTATCACTCGATACTCTCTATGTCATGAAGACGGGCTCTAATCAAGGAACAGCCATAGGTCCTGGTAATTTTCAGTTACTTAGATTAAATGGCGGCTCCGGCGGAGCGGATATTAGACGTGCCTTAGCCGGGGAGTTCACCCCAGGTGAATGTGTTGGTCCTGGTGATGAAGTAGACACTGAGCCGGGTAATACTGTTGGCCCTGTGACTCAGGGTTTAAACACACGTTTTGGTCGATGGAAAGGAGGAGGCATGAATTCTGACGAACATCCCAGAGATTTAAACACGTGTCAGGGTGACAGAGTCCAAGTCGACAATAATGGCGCCATTATTCCTTTTAGCGGTAATAATGCTGAGTACAGTCATGCTGACTATCTTGCTGGCGATGAGATTAATCACTGTGATACTGGTGATATCACTTCGCCTAGCAGCATTGCGACAGCTGGGCGCAGGGAATTACCAATCGTCATAGGTCTATGTGACGGAATGACAAATGGAGCCAATACTATTACGGCATTGGGGTTCGGGTGTTTTTTCCTAACGCAGGAGATCAGCAAGAAAGGTAATGAGGCACATGTAATAGGCGAATTTGTTCGTGTGTGTTCCAATTCAGGAAGCGCATCACTGGATCCCCTTTTTATGAGTAATAGCTCTACCATCGTGCTCTATCGGGATCCGAATAGCCCAGATTCATAAAGGAAAGAATATGAGACTGAGACAACAAACGGGTGTTGCGATCATTGAGTTTACGATTATGTTGCCTATATTATTACTGATGATTTTTGCCACCGCCGAGCTAGGCAGAGCTTTATACCAATATAGCCATCTTACGCGTATAGTGAGAGATGCAGGGAGGTACCTATCGACAAAAGCGATCCCCAATACCACAGGAAATATTCCAGTTCCGTTTAATGATGCCAATTGTGACAACTGTATCTCTAATACTAAAGCTCTATTGGTGTACGGTAAAGTGGGTGGTACAACGCCCCTATTATATGGACTGGATACAAGCGATGTCACCATCACAGGTGACCCAGAGACAAAGATGGTCATTATCAAAGTGGATTATGATTGGCTGCCTCTATTTGGTGAGCAGATATCAGGTTTCGGTGCCGGTAATAACAGCAACCTCAGTTTAAACTTTCATGTTAGCTATGCGATGAGAGCCGGGCTATGAAATATCAGCGTGGAGTTTATGCCGTAGAGTTTGCCATCGTCGGTAGTATATTTCTTTTGTTGTTATTTTCCATTATCGAAGTAAGCCGACTGATGTATACCTATAATGTCCTGCATGAAGCTTCGAGGAGAGCAGCAAGAATTGCCGTGGTGTGCCAAATAGGCGATACGGATATTAAAACAATGGGACTCTTTAATGGTGAAAACCTCATTCCTAATTTGACGACGGAGAATTTGAACATTAGTTATCTCGATGAATCAGCCAATGTTGCAACGGGTATCGATATCGTCTTAGTTAGGGCTGATATAGTCAATTATCAACATCACTTTCTCGTACCTGGTTTATCTAGGGTCATAAACTCACCAACCTTTTCCACTTACCTTCCCAGAGAGAGTTTAGGTGTTTACCATGTGAATGAAGAAGATCTCAATAGTGGGTTTATCGATTGCAATTAAATAGACACCATTTATAAAATAATCATCTGATTTATTTGATATCTTAAATGTAAAATAAGCGTAGATAATTTTTCATGGTTATTTATTATGTTTTTTTGAACAAGTTGGGAAATTAAACGATCAGAAGCTTCAATGTGTTGTTTAACTTCTAAAGAACTTTGTTGTTTAACTTCCAAAGAACTTTGTCGTTTAATTGATTAACTGATGTTGCTCAACTAATATTGATTTATACACTTACTACTTTTTGAGTACCTTTGGTACTGCAACGACTACAGGTCAGTCACGACAAGAACACTCGGATTTTACCAGACCATATACTTCCAAAGATTTATGGCCGCAGGTTAAACCGACAGTAAGAAGCGTTCAGCGTAATGATAGCGTTTTGATTTTGACGACACGATCCAAGCAAGAAAAAACTTGTACTGATAAAAAATCCTAATCGAACGATATAAATCGTTGATGTAGGTTTTTTTAGAATGATGAAAGAATAGTTAAGAGGAAAATACAGTAATATGGCTAAAACATGGAACCTTATAGATGGATTGATAAATTTCAGATATGCGGCACGTATTTAATGGTCATATCTAATGATAAAAAAAGAGATACTAGCAAAAGCACCAATATCGACTCCCATCCTGCGGCGAAAACGCTCGCCAATAAAATATTGCCTTACCCAGTACACGCACTATTAATAAATAGCTGTCATTATAATATCTCAGATATTGAACAGAGTCTGGATTCTTGTTTAAATATCTCCTGGGAGGAGATTCAAACCCTAAACCCTATTGCTGGTTCCACGACTAACGCCAAACACTATAATCTTATTCTCTTGGTCTTGCCTCATGACGAATCCAGCGCAGTTCTGGCCCTAAAATCGGCGGTAGTCTATGGTGTCGATATTATTATTCTTGGGGAAGATACCCCAAAAAGCGTCTTGAGCGTAGCATTTCAGCAAAAGGTGAGCGATTTTGTTTCTCTGCAGGATCCAGGAGTTGAACTGCTGGAGTCATTGGAAAAAATAGCGTTTAAATTAGCAGATGAGGCCGATCTAGCCCCTGTGTTGGCTGTAGTTAATGCTAAAGGAGGCTCAGGTGCCAGTTTTATTACGGCCTGTATCGCCATGATCGCATCGGTTAGAGATGAAGGAGAAGTTTTACTACTCGATACAGATCTTCTACATGGTACTTTGGCACACATGCTAGGTCTGGAGCCTCATTACTTTATTACTGAAGCGATACAGAAACTGGACTCAATGGATGAAATGGCACTAAAGGGGGGGATGACTAACTTGGGCCATCTACATCTACTGGCTGCAGAGCCATTTGCTGTTCTTAACGCCGCTGCTCCTATCGAATTAAAAAACACCAATAAGCTTTTACTCAAATGTCGACAATCTTACCAGCAGGTTATTATTGATCTTTCTCGTGGCCCCGAAATTTGGAGCGCAGATATGCTAAATAATGCCAACATATTACTGGTCATGCAGCAAAATATAATGAGTATTCGTGAAGCTAAGGCCGTAGTTCATCAACTAGTGAGTTTTATGGGGATAGATAAAGATAGAATCCACTTACTGATTAACCGATATCAAAGGACCAGTTCAGGGATAAGCCTTAAAGACATAATGGAGACGACAGGCATCAAATCTCAATTCGTGGTGGCGAATGATTTTAAGCTTGTCAGTCAATGTATCGATCTGGGTATACCCATTACAGATGTCGCCAAGCGTGAACAGATGCTTAAAGATCTTTCTCAGGTGACAGAACATTTTTTCCCTAGCTCCAAAGAGAATACTAAGCCTTCTAAGGGGTTTTTGACTCGAATACTGACTAATGGATTATGACTAATATGCCGACTCAACAGAAAGTAGAATTCAAGAAACTCTCGGTAGAAGAGCTCAATTGGAAGAAACAAGTCTATAATAGTCTCTTGAGTGTGATGGATTTATCCCTGATCGAAACCATATCACAAGATCAGGCTCAGCAACAGATTAATGAGATTTGTAACAAGCTAATCACAGACTTACATAGGCCTATTAATCTGGATACAAGGCAGCGACTAATTAAGTTGATCACAGATGAAGTTTTAGGTTTGGGCCCGCTAGAGGCCTTGTTAGCAGATCCTAATATTTCAGATATTTTAGTGAACTCTTACAATCGTGTGTACATAGAGCGCAAAGGTAAGCTGGAGCAAGTTCCTATAGAATTTCACAACAACAGCCATCTACTCAATATTATCGACCGAATAGTTTCAAGCGTAGGACGAAGGATCGATGAGTCATCTCCTATGGTTGATGCTCGTCTGGCAGATGGTTCTCGGGTGAATGCCATCATTCCGCCACTAGCCTTAGATGGGCCAGCACTATCCATTCGGCGATTTTCCATGGATAAGCTTTGCGCCGAGGACTTGATCGAAATAGGCTCTATGACTAGCCAAATGAACGAGCTATTTACTGGCGCTGTTAGTGGTAAATTGAATATTTTAGTTTCAGGCGGTACGGGTAGCGGTAAGACAACATTACTCAATATGCTGTCTAGTTACATACCGGCTGATGAACGCATAGTGACTATAGAAGACTCGGCAGAACTACAGCTACGTCAAGCGCATACGGTTCGACTGGAAACAAGACCAGCCAATATCGAAGGAAAAGGAGAAATTAGTCAAAGGGATCTGGTTAAAAACTGTTTGAGGATGCGTCCAGATAGAATCGTTATTGGAGAAGTCAGGGGGGGCGAGGCGTTAGATATGTTAACTGCGATGAATACTGGTCATGAAGGTTCACTCACCACGCTTCACGCTAATAGTGCCAGAGATGCCTTGGCTCGTCTCGAATACATGGTGTGTATGGCGGGGTTCAATATGCCAGTAGCTAATATTAGAACTCAAATAGCGTCAGCTATCGATATGGTCGTACAGTTAGAGCGCTTAGAGGACGGGGGACGGCGAGTAACCAGTATCCAAGAGATCAATGGCATGGAAGGGGAGATCATCACCATGTCTGAATTGTTTCATTTCAGGCGTGAAGGCAGAGAACAAAATGGTGACATTATAGGGCAATTTACATCCACTGGAGTGATCCCTGGTTTCCACAGTAAGTTAAAACAGCATGGAATTGATCTCCCATTAGATTTGTTCAAATGTGACGATTCTTTTGCTGATTTTTAAGGGGCTAGTATGTTTTCCAATGAATTGATCTTTCTAGGCTTAATATTTTTGGCGGTTATTTTACTGTCTCAGGCGCTATTTTTACCTGTATCTCGCCCACGGAGAGCCAATACGGCATTAATCCGTAAACGGCTAAAGCAGCTTTCTGCCAAGGCTGATGATACTAGCTTCGAAGTGTCGTTATTGCGTAAGAGTAAACTGAAGAAGTTAAGTGATTTTGGTCGAAAGTTAGAAAGCATTGAATTCTTTGAAAATCTGAGTTATCGATTGGAGGTGGCCGATTATAAGATGATGGGCCACCAGTTTTTTACCTTAGGAGTATTTATATCTACGATCGCGGCGATGATAACGTGGTATTACATAAACAATCCTTTTATGACTGCAATAATATTTATCATCACCTCTTTCTTATTTAATATAAAGCTCAACCGAGACACCGATAAGAGAATGGATATTATAGAGGCCAGCTTTCCCGACGGTTTAGATGTGATCCGCAGAGCGTTACAGGCCGGATACTCCTTCACAAATGCTATTAAATTGGCTACCGAAGAGATGGAGGGACCTTTGGCTAAAGAGTTCAATCTGATGTTTATTAATATCAATTACACCAAAGACCTTAAGCGTTCCTTGTTGGCCTTTATTCAACGTGTTCCTAGTGTTTCAGCCCTAGCTTTTGCCAGTGCAGTCATGGTCCAGAGAGAAACCGGAGGCAATCTTGCGGAGAATATTGAGAATTTAACGAGGGTTATAAGGCAAAGGTTCACATTCAGGCGAAGGGTTAAGACTTTGTCCGCGGAAGGTCGGCTCTCAGCTTGGATCTTAATTTTATTACCCTTTGTTCTTTTTGCCGTTATTTATATTCAAACCCCTTCGTACGTTGGTGAGTTAACCGGAACAGAAGCGGGACAAGAATTACTTATGTGGGGAGGTGTGGGAATGACCATTGGTGGCTGGTGGATCAGTAAAATTATTAAGATAGACGTCTAAATATGGATTATCTGATTGGTTTGTTGGGTACCATTTTCAACGATCCTGAATATGTTAAATGGGCCATATATGCCATAGCGGCAATCGCAGGCATCACCTTGGCTATCTCGATTTATTTTCTTACCAGTGGGATCTATTCTCCACTTAAAACACAATTAAAAAGAATTTATCAAGCCGATAAAGAGCATCCTATGACTCAAACAGATGTCAATGCCACCATCGAGAGTAGCATGGGACGTATGGCAAGAAAAACACCGTTCAACTTGTCAAATAATCAAACTCGTCGGCTGTTGATACATGCGGGTTTCCACTCTGAGAATGAACTGGCAGTATTTAGTTCAGTCAGATTGATCTTGTTGCTTATTTCAGCTGGCTTATCTGCCCTCATCTTGAGTATTTTTCCTAATATATCCGGCATGATGAGTGTGTATGTCGTGGCATGTCTGCTGGGTAGCGCCTATTTATTGCCTTCGATTGTGTTACAGAATCTTGGGGCCAGACGTATGAAGAATCTTAGAGCTAGTTTCCCCGATGCCTTAGATCTGTTAGTTGTTTGCTGCGAGGCTGGACTCGGTTTATTAGCCGCGTTACAGCGTGTGGCTAATGAACTAGCCATCAGCCACGCGAGTCTCGCCAGTGAACTGGATCTGATTTGCAGTAAGGTTAGGATGGGATTGACCATTAAGATGGCTCTCCAGGAATTTACAGAAAGAACGGGGTTGGAAGACATAAAGGGATTAAATTCGGCGATCTCACAGAGTATTCGATTAGGCACTGGCATCGCTGATACTTTAAGGGTGTTTTCCGATGAATATCGTGATAAACGTCTTCAAGAAGCTGAAGAGCGGGCTGCAAAACTCGCAGTGAAAATGATTTTCCCCATGATGTTGTGTATCTGGCCCTCATTTTTCATCGTTGCGGTGGGCCCTGCGGTGCTCAAGGTTATGAAAGTATGGGGACAGGCTTTTTAGTCTAGTGCCGTAAAACAGTAAGGAGCGGGTATGGCAATTTCTTTTCGGTTCAAGTTTATAAAAGGGTTAACCCCAGTTTCTTTGGTTTTACTGATGATGGTACAGCTTATGTCGGCTTGTACTTCGACAAAATCACCAGAAGAGATACTGGCATCAAAGGCTAGCGTTCCCCAGCGGCAGGACCTTTATGATGCTAATGCCATAATCACGGTTACCACTGCCAATGAGCCCAAGGATGAAGCAGATGCGCTGGCACGTGCAAAGCGTGAAGAATCTTTGGGCAATTTAGATCCAGCTTTGTATCTCTATGTTCAGGCACTAGATTTTAAACCTGATAATGCGGATACCTTATATCAAATTGGCAGAATAAATAGCATTAAAGGCAATATTCAACTAGCGTATCGGACATATAATGAAGCCTTAGTCATAGACCCCGATATGATGATGTCTCATGCGGGTTTAGGCTTGATTAATATGGAGGAGCGTCAACACCGACAAGCCAGAATACACCTGGAAAAAGCGGTGAATTTAGACCAAAAAAGATTAAATCAGCTTGCAAAAAGTACAGATAACGAACGCTTATTTAACCTAGATAGTGTTTCCCCTGTTAGAGTATATAATGCAATGGCGGTTCTAGAAGATCTGGATAATGAACATGAGCAAGCTAAAATTTTGTATAAACTGGCTTTACAGAAGGACATACACTCGGCTTTCATCATCACTAATTTAGGTTATTCCTATTACCTTAGTGGCAACTTTACCTTGGCAGAAAATTATCTTAAACAGGCAATAAGAGAAGATCCCAGTTTTGATCGAGCCTGGACAAACCTTGGATTAGTATATGTAAGAAAAGGCTTATACACAAAAGCTTTAGCTACCTTTGAACATACTATGGAGCCAGAAGATGCATTGAATGACTTGGGGTATTTTTTGATGTTAGAGGGGCAATATATACAAGCTATAAAGCTTTTCACAAGGGCCATTGATAATTCACCAAGTTATTTTGAACAAGCACAGAAAAACCTTAAACGGGCTTCAATGGAACTAAACGGAAGTGTTATTAATAGCGACTCAATCTTTTAAGCGGTATTCAATACGGAAGCGTAATGTGAGATAATTGGACTCCCCACACCATAAAGTAAGTTAATATAATTATTGGCACGCAATAATGATTGAGAAGTCATTGATATGGGTTATGAAGACATTAGCCGCTCGATTGCTCCCGCAAGTATGAAAACTAATGGAACACTGATGATCAAAATAGTGCTTACCGGGATCATTATCCTGTTACTGGGCGTCAATATTGTACCAGCCTACCAGGTCTATCAATCCAAAATGTCTATATATACAGATAGCCCCTCGGGCTCGAGTCTAGCTGAGCGTTACCTCATATTAGGAGATTGGCCTGCTGGAACAGATTTACACAGTGTCATCGAGGAAAATGATAAATATACTGTGACTCCTTAGAAACAAACACAAGTTTTACTAATGAGGGGCTTTGTGTAAAACGCCTTCAAAAGTACCAGTATTAACTTGTAATTATAATAACTGATGTTACGCAGCAGCTTGAAATTGTCGAAATTCAGCATAAATAGAAGGTGATGTATTAATGAGTAACTTTCGACAAATTGCAAAGGGATTGAGATTGTTTTTGATACTCAAACTTTCGAGCTTAAAGGCTGCACAAATTGACATGAATATGTGGTTACTTTGAGTTCTTACTGTTCGGGTTGGCGATTTTTTCTGATTCGCATTTGACTTCAATGATTTGTGAAACACCTCCACTTTCCACCGTCTTTTGTAGATCGTGGTGATGGCGTTATAGTCGCAAGTTAAGTCACTGCAAACCAGATGCAATATCCCAGTGCTGCCGTCTTTGTGTGTAAAAACTTGGCGAACTAGAAGGACGGCTTTCGCATACCCTTTGAGCCAGCCTTGCACTGCGGTTTGTTCTGGGAAATTCAGCTCATCTACTCCTACAAAACGCTTGTTCTTTCTGTCTTCGTCGGATAGGGCTATTAACTTGTTGCTCTTAAGTGCTGCGATGAAATGCTTGTCATTACTGGTGATGAAATCGAAATTATTTTTTGATAAAAACCAGCTATCCATAAGAATAAAAAGAAATTTCAAATTGTTATGAATACAGGTTTCGATCATTTGACGCATCATTTCATTTTTGGTTATCTCACTTTTACGTTTGACCTTCCTAGTCTTCAGATCACTATATTGGAAGGGCTTTTTTACCCACTGGAATAGACATTTCGCCAGCATGCTAAACGCATTTAGTTGGTTGATGCCCTTGACGCTGCGGCCACTGCAATGATCGTAATGCCAGCACATCAACTCACTTTCATCCGTCCAAGCTTTTTCTTGGATCGTGTCGTCAAAAATCAACACGCCATCATTACGCTCAACGTTTCTCACTGTCGATTTAACCTGCTGCCATAAATCTTTGGAAGGTGAGCGTCCGGCGAACTACGTCTTGCTTAGTTTAACGTGCCAGGGTAAGAGACTATTGAGGTCGCAGTTGGGTGAGGATAATTGTTCCAAACAGTGTGCGATATAATCGAAGGGGATTAAACCATTCGCTCTCGCCGTTTCTATGATGCTGTACAACATAGCACTCGCCTCTGCACCACGGTGG
>NZ_JAKIKS010000143.1 GCF_023284005.1 Shewanella surugensis | reverse complement strand
CCACTCTTCATGAGAACGCTTAGTCATATTAACTCCTGATATCATAGTCAGGGGTTAACATAAGGGATCGATGAACACGGTTGAAGATGTACTTGCTCGGACGGTTACGTTCGAAATATGAGCGGGACAATGTTTAATGCCACTATCGATAACAAGCCATAAAAATGAGTGAATTTGAAAAAATGCATGAGTTTTAAGGTGTTGAATAACGACTCAGTTAATTAACTGAGATTAGCGGTGTTGGGAGTCTGGGCGAAATTAGCCTTATCGCTGCGTTTGCGTGGGTGTCAGAACTAGTGTAAAGCCCAATCAACAGATTTAAAGCAAAAGATGACAATCAACAGCACTGCAATGGTCCAGAGTGAATAAAGTGTCCGTAAACCCGTGAGCCATGAATCCACCATCCCCCTATGCCATAAGCTCGTTCATTAGACACAGGTAACTGTCACTAAATTCACTCAGGACAATGGCAGCTCAGAACAAAATACAGGCAGGCTCCTCCAAGAGGATATTCTCAAAAAACTACATGACGGCCATGTGGTTGAACATAACAATATTATTTTGAATGAGTTTATTAGTAGTCAGCCTGTGGTTGAGCAAGTTCCCGCGCAAGCCGATCCGCTTAATATTGTTTGGCATAAAGCGTTTTGGGTTAACTCCTATATCAATAGTATGAGTTTTTAATTACAGAAATTAGTATTACTAGCCCATTTAGGGTTTCCATTATTATCATAAATAACTAAGTTACAATCGGTTTGTAATACAAGTGTTTGACCTGTTGTTGTCCCTGACGCCCATTTAGGGTTACCATTATTATCATAAATGACGAGGTTGCCATCAGATCCTTGAAAACAAAGATTATGGCCCACATTTTGTGTACCGGTTGACCAAACTGGACTCCAATCGGCAGTATATAGGACTAAATTCCCATCTCCTTGCCAAGCCAGTTTTAAAAAGCCATTGTCGAATACGGTTCCTGTATCGCTTAAGCTTAAGCATTGCGGCGTTGCCTCTGATGAAGGGGAAGGCAAGGTGCCTTTTGACGTTCTCTGTTCATATAGCAGGCCAGTTTCAGTTATGTTGATGTCTAATGTATAAGAAGTATTGTTTGTTGGAGAGGATAAAGTCGATTGGATCAGATAGCCAATGTTATTCGTCGTTTTTTTGTACAAGCTTTTGTCAGTACCGAGATTCCATATGTACCATCCATTATCTTGATTGAAGGGTATTCTATATGCAAGAAAATGATCCCCTGTGTCAGCCTTACTTGGATCAAGTGCATATTGGGCTTCTCCTCCTGCTTTTAATGCATAAAAATCAAACCAAAAATCCCCCGAACCAGGGCTATCACACTTATCAAAAATAGTGCGGCTATCATAAACTTTATAAGTAGCATCAAATGAATAACCACTGTTTGCCCAGTTATTAATATATCCTGTGCTGTCTGTGGGAGTTGTGCAGTATTGCGCTCCGTGTTTTATCTTTATTGGATAATTATTTTCACTGCTATAAGTGATATTAACATCAAGCTTACAGTCAGCACTTGAGCAACATGTACTCCAAGTATCTGTACCATTAGTAAGCCATTTACAAGATGCGTGACTCAATGGTGATACTAAGTTAAGGGATAGCACTATTAATGCTATCGTTAATCTAAGCGGGATTTTTTTATTGAGTGCCATAGTTGAGTTTTATCAAGTGAGTGCTATTAGTTAATAGTAGGCTGTAATTTTAATAATGGATCTTTTATGTTTTTATAGGTGTTAAGTACTTAAGTAAAAGTTTTCAAAGGTTGAATTTAGCCCTTTAGCAAGCAGAAACTCATGTGTTATCAGGTAATAGGCATATTAGGGGAGCTTAAAAATCAAACAGAACACCTGATAACTTCACCTCAGGCACTTAATACTTAGTTAGCCAAGGATTAACATGTTAAATAAAAAGCGTATTACATTACTGTTAATTTTAACGATAATATCTGCTTGTGATAATTCATCTGAAAATGGGTATACGGGTATCAATGTCACAGGCGTTAACACCTGTGCTGACTATAGCTACATAGATCTAAACCCTGATTACCCCGTGTTAGAAGCCACAGACAATGGGAATAACCATTTAGATTGTGCGCTCACCCAACCGAGTATTACCGATAAAATGGGCGGTTATGATGCTGAAGGAGACTGGGTCCCCCCCGGCCAAGATGCAATATACAGACAAAAATATAATCGCGATTTTAATTTTACGAAATTGGAGAATAATGGGGCTGCATTAGTTGAGCAAAATGCCTCATACGCAGCAAAGCCATGGGCTTGTATACGTGATAACATAACAGGGCTGACGTGGGAGGTGAAGAGCCCCGTTGAAAGCAATAACCTACATCAATCCAATGACACTTTTACTTGGCATTCCACGATAGCAATAACCTCGGAGGTAACGCATTGCTATGGTTACGCGTCGGGTGACGTGAATGCGGCTTGTGATGCCCAAGCTTATGTGCATAGAGTCAATGAACAAGGACTATGCGGTCAGCATGACTGGCGTTTACCGACAGCCCATGAATTAGTTAATATTGTTGCAAATGATCGTATTCACCCTGCCATTAACACTGATTTCTTCCCCAATACTATTGATAGTTATTACTGGGTGAATGAGGCGTATCAAGCTTCCTCTGATAGAGCATGGGTCGTTGGCTTTCAACGTGGTCATGTGTTGGCTATCCCTGTGGATAGAAATAAACACATTCGGCTAGTGACTAGTGGAGATTAATGAATCATGAAATTATTTGTTATTTATATCGCGTTATTAATGAGCTCCTTTTTAGCCTATGGAGAGTGTCAAAACTATGACTATTATATTGATAATCAGTATGGCAGTAGTACCCATTTAAGGACACAACTTGAATGGATGCGGTGTCCAGTGGGAATGAATTGGACCCCTGAAGGCTGTGAAGGGGAGGCATCTAGGTTTACTTGGCAGGCTGCACTTGTTTATGCTGCTGATGTCGTATTTAATGACAAAATGGATTGGCGCGTACCGAACAAAAATGAATTACAGTCGATTGTAAATTATTATTGTAATGAGCCTGCCGTGAATGATAACGTCTTTATGGATATCCCATTAAGCGATTATTGGACTTCGACCCATACTGTAGCAGATCATGACAATGTATGGTCAGTGAATTTAGCGATTGGAACCGTCAATACCAGTCCAAAAAATCGGGAGCTATTCTTCTTGCTCGTCAGATAAGTTGATGATGTTCTACTTGATCTAAAGTTGACACAAAATTAAAAGCGGCTGCTAGATTCATAAGGCTGCTAAGGAAAGGGGCTTGTTGCAAAAAATCTATTCGGGTGAACTTTGCTCGATTCTTAGCAAATCATCCGGTGAAAACCATCTCGATATTGAACAACCGATTAATGAAGGCAGATCGCTCCCTCACCACGGTGTCCCGTTCATCATGGCGTAGCCAAAAATCAAATTGCCCCTTGTTGAGCATTCGTAGAAATTCAAAACCCTGAAGGGTTGACCATGCCCGTTTTTTTAGCCGGAAACCACCCGTTGCCTTGACGAGTTTCTTAATGGGAGCATGATCCGACTCTATGCCATTGTTAAGGTATTTAACTTGCCGCTGTTTGACGTCCTGTCGTAGGTGACCCTTCTTCTTCAATCTCGCTATGGCATACGCATAAGAAGCGTGTTTGTCTGTGTTTAATGCCTTAGGTTGCTTGTCTTTTTTGTAATACCTCAAGCATCGCTTCAACAATTGATAAGCCGCATGATTATTACGTTTATGGAAGAAATAACAATCCAGTGTCTCGCCTTGCTTATTGATTGCCCGATACAGGTAATGCCACTTTCCCTTCATTTTAACGTAGGTTTCATCCAACAAGCTAATTTAACAAACACTTCATCCAGTTGACTCGGTGTTAAAAAAGGCAATATATGAGACATCAAAACAGCACCCACACTATTGCTGTCAAACTCTACTTCATTTGGAAATTCAGCCACTTTTTTAGTTAAATATGGCTTTAAATGGATAGGTAAAGAGTCATCAATATACTGCAAATGTTCAACTTCAATATCGCAAGCAATAATATTAATTTGCTGCTCAAAAACGGGGATGCTTGCCACACCGTGCCCTGCACCAATATCTAAAAGTAAGCCTTAAGCCTCTGGAGCAAACGCAATAAAGGCTGAACTCATCTCATTAAGAGAATGCATAAATCCCCGTGTATTCGCTGTTGCTGCAGTAAAACCTGTTTTTGCCTTTATTGCTGACATAGCCACCTCATCACTCATCTTGATACGTAGGCTCCTTTTACAACACTAGGAAAAGGTATACCTTAGTTTTTAATCGAACCCCGCTCCCCTGCGGGCATGACAAGCTTACCGTTATGTCGATTAATCTCCATTAATCTCCATTAATCTCCATTAATCATCACCAGCCTCACTAGTGTTATTCATTCTGATCGGATTAACCTTACCAAGTTGGCGGTAAACTTGCCCGCTGATAATGAATAGCATCATTAACATAAACACTGGGTTAAACCCCATCAAAACACGCATAAACATGCCTCTTTCAACACATAATATGGCCATTATATTCACTCAATTGTCAGTAAGCATGTGATTAAACTTTATTCACATTTGCAGAAAACTAATAGTTTTATACTTTTTATAGAAGAAGATCCGTCGTCATAGGGTTATAACTAGTTCATCGCTTTAACCTGACAAAATAATAAAAATATTAATGAATAGTATGAAAGATAAAACATGAGCTCACTATGAAAAAAATAATACTGACACCTCAACAACAGGTATCTGATTGGCTTGGACAAATTGGAGAACTTATTGGCATCAAACTGCAATTGCAAGACAATGGGCATGCTATACTCCAATGTGGAAACAATACCGCAATCACAATCGAAATCGACTCAATTCGACATTTATTTTATTTTTATTCCACACTCTGTACCCTTCCCTTGGATCCAATAGCAAGAGAACCTTTTTATCGTAAAGCCCTCGAGCTGAATGCTTTTTCTTTCTCAACTGCTGGGGCCGCTATTTCATTGGATCCGAGAAATGAATCAATCGTACTCACTTTCATGGAAAAAATTGATACCGTTAATGTCGATAGTTTTGCAAACTTATTAGAAAGTTTTATCTCATTATCGTTAGAGTTTAATCAAAATAAAGCCTTTGACTTTGATACTACTCAGTCCAATAGGCCTACAGCCATGAATATCATCGTTTAATGAATATCAAACCAAGAAATACATTAAACTGTTATTAATTCAATCTTTTAATCAACCTGTGTCCATTATGACTCAACGCGAGGAGATAATCACATGGTCTCACCTGTACTATCCGGTATCGTTTCACCACAGCCCAATCACGAGCCGCTCATTCAAATTGAAAACCCATCATTATTTAACCCGCAGTCACAATCGACATTGTCAGGACTAAAGCAAATACAATCACAAACTGAATCGAGTGACTCTCTCAGCTTAGGGCAATTACATACTCCAATGGGCGGGCAATACAGTGCAGGTAATCTCATTTCAACCCTAGGACGAGGACCCGGTAATATTCTTCGCGTTTGTGGTGAACCCCTGACCCACTATGCCAGACAGCAATGGGCCAGTGAACCAACAGAAGCTTCCATACTCAATAATGACCGAGTGTTAGGAAAAGCGTTAAACGCTAGCGCTTTTGCGATTGGTTCATTGCTCACAGCCACAGGCAATGTACTCAATGGCGCTGTTGGGGCTGCCGCTGGCGTTATTTGCCTCGCAGAGACCTTATTAACTCGGGTATTCTATGCTTGTCAAGGCCATGACATGAGTGTTAATGCTAGAATGCCGCAACAAGCACTGCCCGATAATCGAGTGCAAGAAGCTTATCATGAGTCTCGACTTTGTGCCTTTATACATCGCCAATTACCGATCAACAGCAAGTTTTTACCCACAAACTCTACAGAAAGTTCCACGTTACCGCCCAACCATCGCATCGCAGAACTTGATGAGATCCCTGAAAAATGGCGACATGCTTTTAACCCTGACACAGGCATCATCACACCCGATACCTGGAGTGGCATTAGTCCAGGGGTTTATATCGACGAAAACAAGTTACCCGCCACTCTAAAATTGGTCTTTCATGGCATCATTGATGCGCCCTCTGGCCGTGCGAGTGTCACAAATAGCTTATTTAGTGACAGTTTTATGCGCACCAGTGCAGAAATAGCAGCAGACTTCAATCGCCATTTAGGGGATACCCAGTCGCCGTTAAACATCAAGCTTGTAGGCCATTCACTTGGCGGCGGTGCTGTAGAATATGCTGGCGCAATGACAGGGATCGCCACCAGTGCATATAATTCCGCAGGATTAAGTGCGTTATCTCGCTCTGAAATTGGCATAGACCGAATTAACAATGCCGATATCACCAATATTAATACCCAAGGTGATTGGGTCTCTCAAACGATGCTGCGTAAGCTTCCCATCATGCCCAGAGCACAAATAGGCGCTAAGCAGTTTATATTTAAAGAAAGTCTCACACGCACAAAGGATGCCCACATGCCTGAAGCCATGAGTGATGGCTTAAAAGAGCGACTACCGCAAAGCAGTACTGGAAGAGTGATTAAATAACAACGAGGCTTATAGCCATGATTGCTGGCCTTTATCGATGAAATGATACAAAACAAAGTAAAAATCATAACTGAACAACAATTAATCCATCATGATGTCCCAACGGTTCTATCATCATACGCGGTAGCACCTCAGCTGCCGCCACTGCTGCTACTGCTACTGCTACTGATAATACAATAACGGTATTAGGGCGTTATTTAATAGAAAACCCCTCAAAAGATTTCGCTTGAATGTAATCCCAAACCACGTCATCCACTTGAGCTTGTGCTGGGCCTTGCTTTAAGTATTCAATAAACGCCTTTAATTGCGACTCTTGGCCCGTTGCTTCAACTTCCACTTCACCCGTTGCAAGATTCTTTGCATAACCACTAATACCCTGCGTTATTGCAGCCTGCTTTGTTGCAGCACGGAAAAAGACCCCTTGTACTCGCCCCGTCACAATCGCTTTTAACGTGCGTACTATCATAGTCACCTTCTGCTTGGATCCGATATTATTAACCCTATATATCAACCCTATATATCAACATTTAGTCGTGAAACTTATCATTACCACATTCTTGGCAATTTTGGCATCAAGTTAACTTTTCATCGCATCAAAGACTTCAGTGGGCATAACAGGCTTACCCTTATCTCGATTAATACACACTATTGTCGTTTGTGCGTCCACAATCAACTTGTTCTCTATAAAAATCTTCTGCTCTGCAATAATTCTTAACCGACCTTGAATATTAAAAGTCGTTTCAACACTAAACAAATCTTCTGAATACAGGGAGGCGTGATATTTTATACACACTTCAGACATGACAAAATCAATGCCTTGCTGTTGATAAGCAATAAAATTGATCCCTAATGTTTTAGATAAAGCGACATGCCGTGCATGTTCAAAGTAATGCAGGTAATTTGCGTTATTCACTATACCTTGGCTGTCTAACTCATAATCTCTCACTTGCCCATGCCAAATACTTTTTTTACCCGACATCATCCACTCACTATCATTATTTCATAATGCATTAGCTTAACAAAAAAGCTGCCTTAATCGGCAGCTTTATTATCGTCAACGACGTTTTACTCATCCCAAGTCTTACATTCAGGTTTTAACGCGACTAGGCCACTTTTTTGGCTTGAGCCTCTTCCTGGCTGGCAAAGTATTCATCAAACGTGCCATGAAAGTTAACCAGCTTTTTGGCTTTCACATCAATAATGCGAGTGGCTAATGAAGCAACAAACTCGCGATCATGGCTGACAAAAATCAACGTACCTTCATAGACTTTAAGCGCATTATTTAACGCTTCAATGGCTTCCATATCCATATGGTTAGTCGGCTCATCCATGACGAGTACATTGATATCCATCATCATCAACTTACCAAACAACAAACGGTTTTTCTCACCACCGGAACAGTTTTTGGCTTTTTTGTTGATGTCATCGTCAGTAAACAATAACCGCCCTAACATGCCGCGCACCATGAGATCATTATGCTTAGGGGTACGCCACTGAGACATCCAATCAAAGAGATTCAAATCGTTATCAAAATCCGCGGTGCTATCTTGTGGGCAATAGCCAATAGCGGCATTTTCAGACCACTTAATGACGCCTTCATTGTGTTGTAATTCATTCACCAAACAGCGTAATAAGGTGGATTTACCCACGCCATTTTCACCGATCACAGCAAGCTTTGCTCCTGCTTCAAGAATAAGTTCGCCACCTTCAAATAACATGCCTTCATCAAAACCATGGCCTAATTCTTCAAGGATCAATGCTTGGCGGTGCATTCTTTTACCTTCTTGAAAACTCAATGATGGCGTCATACGACTGGATGACTTCACGTCGTCCAGTTTAATTTTATCGAGCTTTTTAGCGCGAGAACTGGCCTGCTTAGCCTTAGAGGCATTCGCTCCAAAGCGATTGACAAAATCTTGTAACTCATCCATCTCAGCGCTTTTCTTGGCATTTCCCGCCAATAATTGCTCTTGAATTAACGCCGCCGCTTCCATGTAATATTCATAATTTCCAGGATAAATACGCAACTCACCATAATCAATATCGGCCATATGGGTGCAAACCGTATTGAGAAAGTGTCTATCATGAGAAATGATGATCATGGTGCACTTACGTTTGTTTAATTCACCGCCCAGCCAATTAATGGTGTGAATATCCAAGTTGTTGGTTGGCTCATCGAGCAACAAAATATCGGGATTCGAAAACAGCGCTTGCGCCAGTAAGACTCGCAGTTTCCAACCCGGTGCCACCTGCTGCATTAAACCAAAATGAAACGCTTCTTCAATACCCGCTTCTAATAAAATTTCTCCCGCACGACTCTCGGCGCTGTAGCCATCCATCTCGGCAAATTCACTTTCAAGCTCAGCGACTTTCATACCATCGTCTTCGCTCATGTCAGGCAAAGCGTAGATACGATCGCGCTCTTGTTTGACCTTCCACAGCCGAGCATCACCCATGATCACCGTGTCGATGACACTGTATTGCTCAAATGCAAACTGATCTTGGCTCAGAGTACCGACCTTTTGGCCCGGCGTAATGGATACGTTACCCGAGGTTGGCGCTAATTCACCACTCAAGATTTTCATGAAGGTGGATTTACCACAACCATTAGCACCGATTAAGCCATAACGGTTACCGTTACCAAATTTGGCCGAAATATTTTCAAATAATGGCTCTGGGCCAAATTGCATTGTGATGTTCGCGGTAGAGATCAAAGGAATTTTCCAGCTGTTTACTGATAGGCCCATTTTCTGACAAATGACAAGCAATCAAGCCAACTCAGAATAAGATGTGCGTAAGTATGAAATAAGAGGTCGCGAATTATACAGAGTTTCAGCCAAAAATGTCGAGAATATTACCTATTGATGAGGTAATGGACACTTTTTATTGTTATTATGATTAGGTATGACTCAAGTAACATGACAATGCTGAATTCATGTCACCTTGATATATATTCAGAGCGCATGACTTTATCAATGAGTTAGCTTAATTTTGACACCTTATTTGCTGTATTTGGAACATTCATGATTGAACAACAACAAAATAATCCATTACATGGTCTAAAGCTGGAAACCATGATCACAGAGTTAGTCGATTTTTATGATTGGAAAATTTTATATGCAGCCCTGCGTTTAGAATGTTTTCATCTCAATCCTAGCTTAGCAGCATGTATTAAGTTTCTGAAAAAAACTGAATGGGCTAGAGAGCGGGTGGAAAATTTTTATCTCTACCGTTTCAAGCGTATGCCTAAGGCGACGGCTGCACAATTTGAGCTTAAAGCAAGAGAACGCGGATTTGAAGATGGCATCATGCCCCGTAAACCTCAAGCATTATCCCTTGAAATGGTCGCCCAAATGCGTGCCAAGGCCACTGCCGATTATGAATCAATGAATAATAGCAAAGGCTCTTCTCGTTTTAAAAAGGGTGACCGACCGTCATCTAATGCTGCTAGTTCACGAGCAAAGCGCGCTAACCCCTCACAAGATCCTGATAATCCTTGGGGTAAATAAGTCGATGATTCACCATAGGAGCAATCAACTTGCTCCTATTCATTATTATTCCACCGATTAATTCAAAACCCATATCAGTAAAATATTAGCTACAATAAATATACCTTTAACGGCATCACGTAACTTAGGCTCTGGTATGTATGTTGACTCGAATATTTCTATTGTCCTTTCTATTCCCAATATTATTTATCAACTCACTTCCATTGACTCATGCTACTGAGAATAATTTAACGGGAACTTGGTATACTGCGACTCCCACTCCTTATTTAGTTGAACATACAACAGAGCACCCCTATGGTATGCCGCTCCTCCATCAGGGTAAAAAACTACTAAAACGAACATTATCCTTACAATGGCAACTCAATCAAGATGCTCATGGTCTCATTACGGGGACTAACCATTGGATTAGTTATGATAAAAATAATAAAAAAGTGATTGAAGGTAATGAATCACTCATTGGTGCTTATAAACATAACCATGTGATACTGACTGAATCTGCTGATGATAGTGCCCATGTAATATTCGACATCACTCATGACGCAAATAAAATAATGGGTATTGGTTACAGTGTATCCGGCCCTAAAATGATTGCTTTCCCTTTTGAACTCATTCGAAAGCCAACAAAAAAACTCCAGACCAATAATGACGACTGTAAATAGGTCTAAACCCATTGCCAAGAAAATGACTCATAAAAAACATTGATGATACTTTTTAGAAAAAATATTTCAAAATGAATCTATTTCAACCGTCTATAATTAATATACTTTTTAACTCCTCATGGAAAAGACATGAAAAAAAGTATCGTAATTAAATCTATCCTATTCTTTTTTCTACTGCTTCTAACATACATTTCTCCACTCACTCATGCCACCGAAAACAACGTGACAGGTACTTGGTATACAACAAATCAATTCAGTTATTTAGTCGATAGAACTGAAAACCAACCCTTTTCGGCACCCAATACACATAAAAAAATGACTTTTCATGAACGATATATGACAGTCGAATGGGAGCTTGTTCAACGCCCGGATGGCATCATTACTGGTAAAAGCAAATGGACTACTTATGATACGAAAAAACAAAAATTAATGGATGGAACAGACATCTTACTTGGCGGGATCAATCGTGGCCATATTATCCTTTCAGAAACGTCAGAAACTCATGCTCAACTCATCTTTGATTTTCAATTAGATGATACTAATAAAATGAGCGGTATCGGGTATAACATCATTGGACCAAAAGAAGTCGCAATGCGATTTGAGCTTGTGAGAAAACAATAACGTAAACCTCAATAAAATAAACTCAGTCAATCTCATCACCTGACTGAGTTTATTTTAACCTTTCATGCTAATCATTCTCACCATCATTTCCCCCCTCAGGCAACTGATTTTTATCTTCTTCAGCTTGTTCCTGCTTAAATTTTCTCAATACCATCATACCAACCAGTGCAAATATAATTTCAACCCCCATATAAGTGATCAGCAGCCAATGGGCCACACCATCAATAATAAGACTCGTAGCCCTTCCGACCGCTAACCCCCACATAAAAACAATTAAACTATATAAAGCCGGTGACGTTAAGCCTTTATTGGATGCCCCTAAAATACAAAAAATAATTACCGCTAAATATACCCCCATAATCGCCCGGAAAATATTAATACTATTAATGGTATCCACCGAAAAACCATACAACCAAGGAATGCTGGTTTCTGGTAACACACCGTATGACAGCGCAATCGGAAATAAACCAATAACAGCAATAATTAGAAATATTTTAGCTTGGAACATACGATTAACTCCCACTCACTGAATGATAAGAATAAAATAAAGCCAGCCCCTTAGGGGCATATAAAACCAAACCATAATACCAATGTTCATCAATTTGACTCGCCACCGATAAATGGGGGAATAAACATCTCAGAGGAGGCATTTAAACTGCGATAATTAGTGGTTTCTTCGTACTTTTGGTTAATATCAAGGTATTTTAGGCCCACTTGATAAACAAGCCTGTCCACTGTAGTGATCCCTACCACATTAGTGATCACCGCGGCAGAGTATTGGTTATTCGTCACACCCGCACTGCCTACATTGTCTGCCGTGCCTATTTGCGACAGTACTAATCCTGCGGCCTCAAGTGTAAGGGCCATACACAGACTACACATCCCTATTAATACAATATATCGCACCATATCATTCCTTGCTTTATTCTTTATCATCCTCCTATGTTATTTAGTTGCAGATAACGAAATTAGCAACTGAGTTAACTCATCTAGTGATTTTTAATGTAAAAAAATGCCACACTTAGAAAATGCAGCACTCACCTTTAGAACGCGTTTATTTATTTCATTGAACTTAAAGACTCAACAGGTTCAGCCCAATCATGTTAATTAACCCCGCCGTCATCATCAGGGCGGGAGCATACTTTGTCGGATAATTAACCAAAGAAAACTTTTGCCCTGTAATCATCGTCCCAACTCGCCTTTTTTAGCTTATTTCGCTGACTTGGCGCACCG
>NZ_JAKIKS010000142.1 GCF_023284005.1 Shewanella surugensis | reverse complement strand
ACAGTTCCGTAGAGTGGCTACGCGCTATGAGAGAAAGGCTAAGTACTATTTAGGGACGCTTCAATTAGCTGCTTCTATGATTTGGTTAGCGTAATTGTCAACGCCCCCTAGATCCTTCGCCTGAAACATCAACTCAAACAGAGCGAGCCCTCGTTCTGCTATTTGCATCATAAAGAGTATGACTAAACTTCAGCCTCGGGCTCCTCACGTTAATAAGAGTACACTTGCCTCTTTCAAAAACAAGGACGCGACTTCGCGCGCCTATCCTTATTAGTTATAAGCCTTGAACGCCTAAATTATCGAATACGATTTCAGTGTAATATTAGTGAGATATTCCCAATAAAAAATTACCAAACTCTGTTTGATTTCCATCAGCTTTTTCAACCCATAACCTATCTGCTGAAAGTATCTCGCATAAATCACTGCTATCTCGTACACCGAATAACTTTACATAAACATCTTTATCAGTGGAAGAGAATGTAAACTTAACGGTGAATGAGTCAGCACACCTTTTAACTGAAAACTCATTCACAGAAACATTTTTATAAATAAAATCTAATTCCACACTAAACCCTCGAAGGCTTATAACGCCTCAATAATGTGCAGCCTTATGGCGAAGCCACGCTTAAGGTTGTCCAGCCGAAGGCGACATTGATTGACTTGTTATACATTAGCTGCGGCACTCAAGGTTAAATGTTCCGCCTTTGAAACTGTTAAAAAAGGAATCATAACTATCGTATAAATTTAAATTAAGAGCTTTACCCTCTAGTATTTTTAATTCTCTTTTTAATTTTATAAGCTGTTTTGTATCATCATTTTCACAAGAAGTATCTACCCATGATGTTTTAACTTCACCATACTTATCAGTAAATTTATCAATCTCAATCTCAAACTTTAAAACAGGCTCGAGATCAGTTGCTGACATCATTGTTTTTAGAGCTTTGTTTTTATTCTCTAATACATTTATCTGATCCTGCTGGGTTTCAATTTTCTTGGTTAAGATTGAAGTCTCTTCTGAGAAATCAGCACTAATAATACCAAATGAAAATCGTCCACCTGTTGTATAAGCAAGTACAGCGACAATTATTGCAGTACAAATAAAACCCAAAAAACCACATTTACCAAAATCTGAAACATTAAACTTCATCAAAACTCCAAAATATTTAACCTTTGTATAGTGCGCATGCTCGATTACTACAGCTCTTTATTAACCAAGAGCCCAGTACTCATCCCTGCCCTCTATTAGTCAAAAGACGCATCACTAACATACTGTATTTCATCATTTACTCTATTAAGTATGGAAACCAATAACTTCACTACTGACGATCCCGCACATTAATCAGCAAAAGTACTCTCAAACGTTACTTATGTAAATTAATTGTTTAAAGAAATAAGAAAACAGGAGTAAATCCATGATCTGCTTCACAACTGATTGAATAACAAATACTCAGAAAGGCCAATAAAATTCCGCCACAGTTGAAGTTCCCCCTTCAATCACACACTCCACTAATACTCCATTGAAAAGCGCCTTTTTCTTTGTTTAGCCTTGAACAAAATTAGAATGTAAGTAGCTATTTTAGCGTTAATTTATCAGGTACTATCAATATCTTATTCGAAGAAAGCCACTGGCTTTCTCTTTGCTTTTAATTTTGATTTTTTCTTTTGCTCTTAACACCCCGTGTAGATGCAATAGCGAACTTCTAAAACAGGGAGGTTTTAGCAGAGCCCACAGGGAAGTGCTTGCGGCGTTTCGTATTTGTATTTGTATTTGTATTTGTATTTGTATCTGTATCTGTATCTGTATCTGTATCTGCACATAAGCCTGCGGCAGGCAATCAATATCCATGAAAATTCGACTAACAAACACACATTATTAATATCAAATAAACCAATGAACCAATGAACCAAGGGATCACACAAAAATGTGCTCAGCTTTCATTTGAAAGCAAACATCCGTTGGGCATCAATGTGGTTGTTAGAGGGCGAAGGCCATAATATTGGCCTCTTTGAACGAGAGACATCGGATGTCGAACTGGCCTTTAGATATGGATATCCTTAGGACGAACAGTCCTCCTAATCCCAGTGTGGAGGGAGTCCACGACCTTCCATATAAGCGAAGCTTAATATATTTCAGCCTGCGGCAGCAATTCAAACCAATAAGGCTATGATGTTCCATTAAGCGAAGTTTACATTCAATGTCACCAACCTACATTTGCAGGCTAACTCACTTTGGGCATAAACATGTTATACGTAGTTTCTAACAGCAAGCACTGACGCTACAACAGGTTTAAGTCTTCCTATCAAATATTTTCACAGCATATGAATTTATAAGCCTTTATATAACTTATAAATCAATAATACCAGTGAGTTAATCTTATCAACAAATACTACCTCAAACATCAGTCTTTCATACTAAACCCTCTATTATCTCATTGATTGACAATTTTTTATATCTTTTATATAAGATAGAATGTAGGTAGTGCTATTAGTAAAACACCGCTAATTCGAAGAAACCCACAACTTTGGTTTTTAGATCCCCATCGAAATTGCTGAAATGCGTTTAAAAAATAATGTGAAGCGTATAAGGATATACGGTTAGCTTTCGCGGGACAGGACGTTCCATCGAAAGCGTTAATGATTTTTTGGGTAAGCATGAAGCCTCTACTCAATTGCATGTAATTTCGCAGGGCGTTATGGTGGATGCAAGGAGGGCGAAGGTAATAACAATGACCGCTTTGAGCGAGAAGCACGGATGCTGAACTGGCCATTAGATAAGGATATCGTCAAGGACGAGCAGTCCTTCTTGCCCCTGTGTCAGGGGAACTCACGACCTTAATCCGGCTGAAAGCGATAACCACCCATGAAGGTTCAATTATCACCACACGACTCCATACCAATAGAGTTAAAAGCTAACATAAAAATGTTGGCCTTCATTCAAAGGCCTCCACTCTTCTGACATTGATTCTAGCGTAATTGAAACTTATCAATGGTATTCGCCGTCTCGGTGAGCATTTCTCGCATCCAGCGATGACCGGGATTATGTTGCAACAGCGGGCTCCACGCCATGGTCAACTCAATCGGCAGAATATCAAACGGCGGTTTAACGATACGCATACGGGGATTATTTTGTTGAAGACGGGCCATTTTACTCGGCACGGTGGCAATCAAATCTTGCCGCTCGGCTAACGAGCAGGCGGCTTGGTAATGACGAGTAAACACGGTAATGTGCCGCTGCTTGCCAATACGCGTTAACGCTTCATCGACCCAGCCTAAACGCTGTACATCCGCCGGATCCATGCCCACCCCCACGCCCATACCGGTTTTACTCACCCACACGTGCTGCGCTTGAAGATAATGCTCTAAATTAAAGTCGGTCAACACCGGATTAGTTTCACTGATCAAACAACTAAAATCATCCCGCCAGAGCACCTTCTGATGAAAAGATTGTGGCATGCTGTCAAAACGGTTAATCACCATATCCACTCGGCCTTGTTCCACATCAGGGAAGTTCACGTCGCTGGGTGTCATGATATCCAATATAATATTGGGAGCCTCGTTTCGTAACCTCGCAATGAGTAGTGGCAGTAACGTGGCTTCGGCGTAATCACTGGCCATGATCCGAAACACCCTATCACTCATGCTCGCATCGAATTCAGCTCTGGGCTGCACCGCTTTTTCTAACTCAATTAAGAGCACACGAATGGTAGGCTCTAACTCGGTTGCCCGCTCCGTTGGCGTCATTCCTTGGCTGGTCCGAATAAGTAACGGATCATTAAATAAAGTTCTTAGCCTTTTCAAACCATTACTCATGGCTGGTTGACTTATTCCCAGTTGATCGGCAGCACGTGTAACATTTTTTTCACGTAACAAAACATCTAAATAAACCAATAAATTCAAATCAATACGAGATATATTCATAATATAAATACCGAAAATAGAAACTATAAATTAGACTAATTTAGCATAATATTACTACTATTTGACAGGTAATCAAATGCTGCTAATCAATTTGTGAAAAAGGAATTATTATGTCGAACTATAGAAACCAGATAGATAAAGCTGCAAGCTTGGTTAATGCTGAGGGCAAGACCTGGAACGCGATTAATGCCGAGTCCGTTGCACGAATGAGAATACAAAACCAATTCCAAACGGGATTGGACATTGCTAAGTACACCGCAAAAATTATGCGTGAAGACATGGCAAATTATGATGCTGACTCATCGCAATATACCCAATCTTTAGGTTGCTGGCACGGTTTTATTGGTCAGCAAAAAATGATTTCAATTAAAAAACACTTGTTAACCACCAAGCGTCGTTACTTATATCTTTCAGGCTGGATGGTGGCGGCCCTTCGTTCTGAATTTGGTCCACTGCCGGATCAATCAATGCATGAAAAAACCTCTGTTGCCTCGCTGATAAAAGAGCTATACACCTTTTTACGCCAAGCCGATGCCCGCGAACTAGGCGGCCTATTTCGTGAACTGGATCAAGCCCAAGGCAGTGACAGACTCGCCATTCAAGCCAAAATCGATAACTTTGAGACTCATGTGGTACCGATTATTGCCGATATCGATGCCGGGTTTGGTAATGAAGAAGCCACCTATTTAATGGCAAAACAGATGATCGAAGCAGGCGCTTGCTGTATTCAACTTGAAAACCAAGTATCTGACGTTAAACAGTGTGGCCATCAAGACGGTAAAGTCACCGTTCCCCATGTGGAGTTTTTAGCCAAAATTAACGCGGTACGGTATGCCTTCTTAGAATTAGGCATTGATGATGGTGTCATTGTCGCCCGTACCGATTCATTAGGCGCTGGACTCACTCAAAAAATTGCAGTGACCAATGAGCCTGGCGATTTAGGCGAGCAATATAATGCGTTCTTGGATGTCACTGAAGTCACCATGGATGAAATTAGCAATGGCGATGTGGTCTTTAAGCAAGAGGGAAAACTGGTCAAACCCACTCGCCTGCCCAATGGTTTATTTAAATTCCGCAGTGGTACCGGTGAAGCCCGCTGTGTGCTTGATTGCATTACCTCACTGCAAAACGGTGCCGATTTATTGTGGATTGAAACAGAAAAACCCCATGTGGCACAGATAGGCGTCATGGTGAATGCCATTCGTGCCACCGTGCCCAATGCCAAACTGGTTTACAATAACTCACCATCATTTAATTGGACCTTGAACTTCCGTCAACAAATCTTCGATATTATGAACGATGCTGGCCAAGATGTTAGCGCCTACGAGCGCGCTGATTTGATGAGCATAGAATATGATAACAGTGAACTGGCTCTACAAGCCGATGAAAAAATTCGGACTTTCCAAGCAGATTCAGCTCGAGAAGCAGGAATTTTCCATCACTTGATCACCTTACCCACTTATCATACTACCGCGTTATCCACCGATAATTTAGCCAAAGAATATTTTGGTGACCAAGGCATGTTAGGTTATGTGGCCAATGTGCAACGCCAAGAAATTCGTCAAGGTATCGCCTGCGTTAAACATCAAAACATGGCAGGCTCAGACATGGGCGATGACCATAAAGAATATTTCTCTGGTGATCAGGCACTGAAAGCCTCGGGTAAAGACAATACCATGAATCAATTCTAACCCGACTATAGCGATGATGAGTCTGTCGATAATTGTCCCATTTTAATGCGGTAATTATCGACAAAAAAGCCAAACAATCGCTTGGCTTTTTATCATGATGACTTAAACAAAAAATACACTTCTATTGACCAAAAACATTACAAAAAACATCATTGCTGTTCCTCGAACAAAATGGATCAGTTATCTCAACAACACACTTTAGCCCCCCTTTTAGAGTACACATTTCAAACAGAAATTTAAAAAAATAATTTCAAATCTAACTATTTCCTAACTCACTTTAATTCAATGCTAACCAGTAAGTTAGCGTTATCCAAAGCAGAAATACGCCATAGGTTAATTTGCATCTGCTTGTACTGGGAGGTTTATTTTTATTGATAGTTTGAACTCTAAGTATTAGTATACGGCTCCATTAAAGGGGTTCGCCACCTAAATTCGTCACTTTTTGACACAGTTACTTATGGTTGTTTATGCTACTCACATCGAACAATTCGCCACAAAAGAAACACAACGAAAACATAAGGGCAACAAATAAAAGACGAAAGACACTGGGGGGCCTTATAGAGAGGATGATAATGAAAGTGGTAGCAGTTTTTCTGGGCCTGTTTCACTTGCCCCATACCCTGACATTACTAACCATTAATTCGTTTTTTTTGTGTATTTTTCTTGTTTTGGCATGGAAAAAGTTCTCATTAACCCAAGTGTTTGCTTTGTTATCACCTTTAATGAAACCAAAGTCGGCCTGTGGTGTTAATCATGCCATTAACTCACACTCCTTTCATGTCGTACGGAGCGCATCATGACCCTACCCCATTATCACAGTTATATTCATGGTCAATATTTGGCTAACGAGAGCCGTGACACGTTTAGCGTCACTAATCCTGCAACGGGTGAGATTATTTACCATGTAGACACTAGCGATGAGAAAGTCCAGCAAGCCGCGATTGACAGTGCCAAGCAAGGTTTTGCTATATGGTCACAGATGAGTGCGGTTGAACGTAATCGTATTCTATTAAAAGCCGTCAGCCTGTTACGCGAGCATAATGACACCTTAGCCGAAATCGAAGTGAAAGATACCGGCAAGCCTTGGCAAGAAGCCAGTGTGGTTGATGTGGTGACTGGTGCCGACACCATTGAGTTTTTTGCTAATATCGCCTCAGCACTTGAAGGCAGTCAACAACAAGTCGGCGGGGATTTTTATTATACTCGCCGTGAACCCTTAGGAATTTGTGCCGGCATAGGGGCTTGGAACTATCCTTTACAAATTGCATGCTGGAAATCAGCGCCTGCGCTAGCCGCGGGTAATGTCATGATTTTCAAGCCTTCAGAAGAAACGCCTTTAGGCGCGCTTAAACTGGCTGAGATTTTTACTCAGGCAGGTTTACCTGACGGTGTGTTTAATGTGGTATTAGGCGATGGAAAAATCGGCCAATGGCTCACCAATCATCCCGACATTGCAAAAGTATCTTTCACTGGCGAAGTGAACACGGGCAAAAAAGTCATGGCTTCTGCTGCAAGTTCCTTAAAAAGTGTCACTATGGAATTAGGCGGCAAATCGCCATTAATCATTTTTGATGATGCCGATATTGATAATGCCGTCTCTGCAGCCATGCTCGGTAACTTTTATACCCAAGGTGAAATTTGTACCAATGGCACCCGCGTCTTTGTGCATGAAAATATTTACCCGCAATTTATTGAAAAGTTAGTGCAAAGAACCAATGACAACATTATTTGTGGTGATCCGATGCAACCAGAGACAAATTTTGGCGCACTGATCTCAAAACCGCATCAAGAAAAAGTGCTTGGCTATATCAGTAAAGGCATTGAAGAAGGCGCCACCTTGCTCACAGGCGGCCATGCACTGCAGCCTGATAATGCCAGTAATGGCTACTTTGTCGCGCCAACTATTTTCACGGATTGTTCAGATGACATGACCATTTGCCGCGAAGAAATATTTGGCCCCGTGATGTCAGTGCTCACCTTTACAGACGAAGAAGATGTGGTTGCACGCGCTAATGACACGAAAATGGGTCTGGCTGCGGGAGTATTTACCCAAGATATTACCCGAGCACATCGCGTCATTCATCAATTACAAGCCGGTATTTGTTGGATCAATGCCTACGGGGCATCGCCAGCTGAAATGCCTGTCGGGGGTTATAAGTTATCGGGAATTGGCCGCGAAAATGGCACCGAGACACTGAAACATTACACTCAAACGAAAGCGATTTATGTGGGATTACACCCCCTAGAAAGTCCATTTTAAGGATCTGTTTTGATAGGCTCAAATAATCAACACCAGTACGACTATATTATTGTTGGCGCAGGCTCAGCAGGATGCGTATTAGCCAATCGTTTATCGGAAGATCCGAACAATCAAGTATTATTGCTCGAAACTGGCGGCAGTGATAAGAGTATTTTTATCCAAATGCCTACGGCACTGTCGATCCCAATGAATACGGCAAAATATGCTTGGCAATTTGAAACTGAGCCAGAGCCCTTTTTAGACAAGCGCCGTATGCATTGCCCTCGCGGGAAAGTCTTAGGCGGCTCTTCATCCATTAATGGTATGGTGTATGTTCGCGGCCATGCTAAAGACTTCGATCAATGGCAGCAGCTGGGCGCAACGGATTGGGATTATGCCCATTGCCTGCCCTATTTTAAAAAAGCAGAGTCTTGGGCCTTTGGCGCCGACGACTACCGAGGTGATTCAGGCCCCCTTGCCGTCAATAACGGTAATGAAATGAAAAACCCACTTTACCAAGCCTTTGTTGACGCGGGCGTTGACGCGGGATACTTAGCCACGGCTGATTATAACGGTGCCCAGCAAGAAGGTTTTGGCCCCATGCATATGACGGTCAAAAAAGGCGTGCGTTGCTCTACGGCTAATGCTTATTTACGTCCGGCAATGAAACGTAACAATTTAACCGTGATCACGCATGCATTGGTTCACAAAGTGCTCTGCGAAGGAAAAACAGCTAAAGGGGTGCGCGTTGAGCGTAAAGGCAAAGTCCAAGACATCTTTTGTCAAAAAGAAGTGATCTTGAGCGCTGGCTCCATCGGCTCACCGCATATTTTGCAATTATCCGGTATTGGTGAAGCAAACAAGCTCACTCAAGCGGGTGTGGAAGTGGTGCATGATTTACCGGGGGTCGGCCAAAACTTGCAAGATCACCTTGAATTTTACTTTCAATTTAAGTGCCTGAAGCCGATTTCACTCAATGGCAAGCTCGACCCACTCAATAAACTGTTTATCGGTACCCGCTGGATCCTCAACAAAAGTGGGCTGGGCGCAACCAATCATTTTGAATCATGTGGTTTTATTCGCTCCAAAGCCGATCTGGAATGGCCCGATCTTCAATATCACTTCTTGCCTGCAGCGATGCGCTACGATGGTAAAGAAGCCTTTGCGGGTCACGGATTCCAAGTGCATATTGGCCATAATAAGCCCAAAAGTCGTGGTAGTGTCGACTTAATCTCAAGCGATCCTAAAACCGCGCCTCGTATCCAGTTTAACTATCTTGAGCATCAAGATGATATTGAAGGATTTAGAGCGTGCGTCAGATTAACCCGTGAGATCATAAATCAGCCTGCTCTGGATGAATATCGCGGTGAAGAAATTCAACCCGGTCTGCATATTCAAACCGATGAAGAGATTGATACATTCGTGAGACAATCGGTCGAAAGCGCCTATCACCCTTCTTGCTCATGTAAAATGGGCATAGATGGTATGGCGGTTGTCGATCCCAATACCCGCGTCCATGGCATGCAAGGATTAAGAGTTGTCGACTCCTCCATTTTTCCGAGCATACCTAATGGTAACCTTAACTCGCCGACCATTATGTTAGCTGAGAAAGCGGCGGATCTTATTCTTGAACGCGCGCCACTTATAGCTGAACATGCGCCAGTCAAACTCGCTAATGATTTACATTTGCAGCGGCCCCAACAGGCGAAACGAAAAATAGCGTCAACCTTATAACAAAAAAATACCCCCAATATACTTGGGGGGTAAGGCCCGTAAAGACCCTGTTTTAAAAAGTAATGTAACGAAAGTTTCATCCTAAAAGGGTTTTTACATTAACCATGATTATCGTGCAGTTAATATTCACACTTTAGTGACTTGATTTAACAAGATCAAGAATACGTTAGCTCACTGCTATACCCAAGCGACCTTATCAATTGTGTTACCAGATCGCTTGGGTATAGAGCGATATCATTTGATATTTAATCATTAAAAGGGATCACACTTGATATTAACTCAACTTACCCACATTAGGAGGCTATAATGACTCTTTGGCTATCAATGGGCATTATTTTTACCTTCGTTGCCATTGTTTTTGTCCTTTATCGCTGGGGCAATATAGAATGCATCGGGAAAAACCCCGTCGGCACCTTCACCTTTATCGCCATCTTATTTACCTCAGGCTTAGATGTCGGATTGATCATGTTCCCGCTAACCGAATTTGCCGGTTACGCTGATGTGGTCGCCAGTCCAGAATACGGCTTTAGTAACCCTTTAGCCATTGAATTTGGTTTTTGGGGATTCCTTATTTGGGGATTTTATTTCCTGACCTGTTTTTACTTTTGTGTCATCGAGCCTAAAGTCAAATTCTTTGAACTCGCTTGGGTGAAATTTATTAATAACGTCGTGATCATTGGCACCTGTGCCTTTACGGCTTATTTACTACTATCGAACTTACCTTGGTATTTACCCGAGATAGGTAATGGTAGCACTATCGTCCCAACCTTCTATTTAATTGTGCTCGCCGTCATTGCCGCTGCGGTCTATTCTAGTATTAGTCTCCGCTACGTGCGCATTTTAAGCTTAAGCAGTACTTGGCTTTTCCTCGGTCTGATTGCATGCATGTGGGCAGGTGCGTTTTTATCGCCAGAGTCAAATGTCGGCGAATTTTTTAGCACTTTTGGTCTGATCGGTGATTACTTCACTAACCTCAACCACTTTGTCTTGCCCATCAATGACTATCATGAATTTTATCTATTATGGTGGTTTGCTTGGAGTATCATGATTGGTCAATTTACCTCACGTTTTGTGGGTGGATTGAAAGCCTATCAAGTATTAGGGGCCATGATGATATTTCCTTCTATCCCCATCGCGATTTGGTTCACTGTACTTTATTACTACAGTACTCACGGCCTTGACACAACTGGTTTTTATAACCTTGCGATGGTGATTGTCGGCATTACCTTTGTGATCAACTCGCTCGATTCTTTGATCCGCTTGTATACCGATAACTTAAACCTATCAGTTGAGCGTTTCGGTAAACTAAAGTATTTCATTGGTAATTTGGTGCTGATGTCAGCACTCACTTTACTTTTCCAATTGAACTTCTTAGAAATTGAATGGATTGGCGCCTTGAATATTGCACTTATCTTTAGCTGTTGTGGCTATATGCTGTACAAGCATTACACGCAAGGCCTAAGTATTCGTACCACGCTCCAAGAAGCGCCTCAACAATAATAAACACACTGAACAATAATAAAATACTTTATCAATGCATGGACAGTTTAGTCTATGCATTGACTTTAACATGTGACTACTTTCACTCACTAAGATGATAACAATAAAATGAAAAACAACCTCAAAACAAAAATGAGCAAAACGCTTTTAATACTTTCGTCTGTTGGCTTATTAGCCTCAACATCCAATGCATATGCGGCATTGTCTTCAACCGTAACCGCCACCTCGGATTATATGTTTAACGGTGTCAGCCAAACTAACAATAATCCTGCTTTACAAGCCAGCCTTGATTACGCGGCAGATAATGGTTGGTACGTCGGTGCATTCACTTCAAATGTCGATTTTGGTAGTGGCGACAGCACGTGGTTAGAGCTTGACGGTTATGGCGGTAAATACTTTCAACTAACAAACACGTTCAGTTTAGATGCGGGTCTGGCTTATTATACATATCATGGTGATGACGCTTCAAGTGATTATAACTACCCAGAGCTTTACACTAAGTTTGGTTATGACTCATCAATTGGTCACAGTGAATTAAACTTTTGGTACACTTGGGATTATTTCGGTTATGGTGGCAGTCATTACATCGGCATGGCGGCACATACGTTTACGCTAGCTGAAGGTCATGATATTCGCTTTAGCTTCGATCGCTCAACCTCTGGCGATAAAGACAAATGGCCTTGGGGAGACGATCGTGCCTATAACCATTATCGCATCGCATACATGACTAATGTGAAGTCATTTGACTTAACAGTATCAGCAGAAGATACCAATATGGATTTATATGTTTCTGGAAAAAATGTCTCAGATGCACGTTTTGTCGTGTCTGTTGCCAAAACCTTTAATTTTTAATTTGAGAAAGTATATTTCAAAATAAAGCCGTTAAATAACAGTTAATATCGGCGTATCATCATTCGATAAAATGATAACGATGCGTTGATATTAGCTCTTAATTAAATTAACGCTAAAAGTTCACGTGAACAATTTAAGTATGAACCGGTTTTCAAGTATGATGCGATCATCAATTAAGTGGGAGTTATGATGGAAAAATACGAACAATTACTCATCTCGCTAAGACGCGTTATTCGCGCCATTGATCTACATTCTCGTCAGCTTAATAAACAATCGGGACTCACTGGGCCGCAGCTAATGGTTATGCAAAAAATAGCACAGCTCGATGCCCCTCTTGCTAAGCAAGTCGCCGAAGAAATCACCTTAAGTGCAGCGACGGTCACCACCATCATTAATCGATTAGAAAGTCGTGGCCTCGTCAATCGCCAGCGCAGTGAAACTGATAAACGTAAAGTGCATTTATATTTAAGTGACAATGGGCAAGCGATTCTTAATGGCGCGCCTAAGCCATTGCAAGAACATTTTATCAAACGTTACCAAGGGCTCGATGAGTGGGAACAAAGCCAATTGCTCTCTTCTATTGAACGTATTGCCAGTATGATGGATGCTGAAGATCTTGATGCCGCCCCAGTATTACTCGTTGGAAAAATTCAAGAATAAAAGTGTCTTTTCTGAATTCAGATTATTTAAAAGACTTAACCATTAAGGTTCATTTTGATTGGCAGTATTCACTGCCAATTTATTCATTGCTCTAAAATGTACGAAAATGATATGTTGAATATTAACGACTCCCCCATTTATGCTTTGACTTTAATGACTCAAAAAGACTCTCCTTCAAGCCACTTCTGAATCATTCAAGATAACCTTTCAAATAAAAAATTGAACTTAACAATAAAAAATTTACAACTTACCCCCTCTAACACCACATAGTTAAAGTATTTATTCTACTTTTTAAATATATCGACCTTGAGTAACACAATATAAACTTTAAATAAAAGCCATTAAAATCACACAATTAAAGCGTGGAATCAAAAAACCTCATTTTAAATGCAAGGATACTAATAACAATTAAATGCCATATGTAAATTACTTTGTCTCCCGCCTTTAATAAATATAATTTAATGTGCAACATTATTTAATAATGATTAAAAATAAAATATAAGTTAAAGAGGTGATAAATGAGATTGTCAAAAATAGCCACACTGATCACAACGGCAAGTTTAAGTTTATCGGCAATTGCCGAGATTGATAATAATCGCTACATTATTAAAATCGACAATAATAATAAAGGACTGGTTAAAGCTTAGATTGCCATAATAACCGACACACTTTGGTATAGAAAAGAGGGTTAGCTGCCTATAAGCTTCAATCTCTCACAAAATCGGCCAAGGTTCTCAAATGAAAAACCAATA
>NZ_JAKIKS010000141.1 GCF_023284005.1 Shewanella surugensis | reverse complement strand
GTAAGGTGTTCGATCAGGGTCATTGGGTTACCTCTCAGAAAGTGAGGTGCGATTAGATCACAGTAATTCAGCAGATTCAATCTTTGTTAACAAAGTGCGATCCCGCCCTGACTAATATCGTGGATCATGGCTCGGCTAGTGTTTTGTTTGAAGTGAAATATCGTTTTTCCGATCCCTACCCAAATATCACTTCTTCAGCATCGATTTATTCAACAACGTCTATTCAATCCGTGGCACCAAGTAAAGTCGAGTATATATTGCCTTTTGATCTGCGTTATTCAACCTATCGGGGAGAGAAAATAGCACTGTTATCGCAGATCCAAAAACAGCTAGTGCTTAATCAAGATTACCAAGTGTTGATCGTTGGTCATACCGATTCTCAAGGGGCAAAGGCTTATAACTAAATACTTTCAGAGCAGCGAGCGCTTTCTATTAAGCATCTGTTAATGGCTTATGGTGTGCCTGCCGCGCGTATAGATTGTTCTGCTCAAGGTGAGTCTTATCCCGTAGCGACTAACAGTACAAAGCGTGGACGCCAGAAAAATCGCCGTGTTTCAGTAACTTTTATTCAAAACTAATTTAAGGTGATCGAGATGAACGCTATCCTGGGGTGTTGCCGTTTGCTTTGTGCAGGCATATTTATTGTGTTGTTCTTAGTGGGTTGTGGTGGAAGTGAGACGGCAACATTTGAAAGTCCCTCTGTGATTGCTTTACAGGTGGAGCCGACCAGTGCAGTGATCCCAGAAGAGACGACACAAGCTTACACTGCAACGGCCATATATAACGATAATACTACCTTAGATGTGACCGAGCAGACGACTTGGAGTACGAGTGATCCTTCGAGCGCATCCATCTCATCTTCAGGGGTCGCGACTGGGATTAATAGTGATGATGAGACTGAGAAGGTGTCGGCTTTGTTTCAAGATCAAACCACGAATGTAGCATTAATGGTGAGTCCAGCGGTGCCAACTGGATTAGTGGTTACGCCAACATCTTTGAGCCTGCCTCAAGGCAGTATAACCCTATTAACGGCAACTGTGACGTATAGTGATGGGACGACTTTTGATGCCAGTAATAGCGACAATATTGCTTGGGAAGTCAGTAATAGTGCTCTGTTATCTGTTGATAATCAAGGCTTGCTAACGGCGAATACACAAATGAATGGTTCAGCCAGTGTAACGGCGACATTCAGTGTAAATGATAACGTGGTGAGTGGCCAAAGTCAGTTAACGGTGACCGATGCTATTCCTATTGAGTTGGTGATCACCCCTAAATCGATCAGTATTCCTCAAGGGACTGAGCAGGTTTTTGTGGCAATGGCCACCTATAGTGACGGTACACAAATTAATGTGAGTACCAGTAATAGGATGTTATGGCAAAGCAGTAATGTCGATATTGCCACAATAGAGAGTAATGGACTCGCTACTGCCAGTTATGAGAATAATGGTAATGTGGATTTAAAGGTGCTTACACCAGCGTTGGAGTGTCGATAGGGGCGAGTACCTCACCGATGCTATTCCGATTTCACTCATGGTGACGCCAACATCTAGCACGCTTGCTCAAGGAATGACTCAAGGCTTTACCGCGTTGGCGACTTACAGTAATAACACCGTGGTGGATGTAACTCGTAATACCAATACCTCTTGGGTGAGTAGTGATATGAGTTTGGCGACGGTGAATGCTGATACGGGAATGGCGACGGCAAATAGCACTCAATTTGTGGGTAATGTGAGTATGACGGCCACTTTTATCTCTCAAGGCGCTAGTACAGAAAATAGTGCTATCACGATCACTAATTTCGCAACTTTATCGATTACTCAAGCTATTCCTGTTGATCTTGTGGTTTTGTCGACAAAAAGCAATATTGCCCAAGGGCAAACGGCGCAGCTGAGTGCAAAAATCACTTACAGCGATAATACCAGTATCAGTATAAAGAACAGCCCTAAACTCTCTTGGAACAGTGATGCAAGCACGATTGCGAGCATAACTAACACTGGGCTAGTGACTGCTAATAGTCAGCAATTGACAGGTAATGTGTTAATGACTGCCAGCTATACTGATGTTGATCAACAAATTAGTGCTAGTCGGCTATTAACAGTGAGTGAGGCGGTGCCGATTGAGCTTGTGGTGAGTACAATTAAAAGCCAAGTGGCGCAGGGGCAGAACACTCAGTTAACGGCGAGGGTGACTTACAGTGATAATACTACGGCTGATGTCACCGATGTGGATCAAAATGCCATATCTTGGATTAGCAGTGATAATTAACTGGCGACTGTCAGTAATAGCGGCTTGTTAACCGCCAATAGTCAAAAGCAATTAGGTGATATCACTGTGACTGCCACTTTTATGGATGTGGCAACTAAGGTGGTTGATTCAACGATGATATCGATTACGGATGCAGTACCGATCCAACTGAGTGTTCATAGTGATGTCAATAGTATTGCTCAGGGGCAATCCAGTCAGTTGAGTGCCATTGTGACATACAGCTATAATACCACTGCAAGTGTGACTGATGGTACGCAAAATGCTACTTCTTGGATAAGTGACTCAAATGAGTTAATGACAGTGGATGTTAAAGGTTTTGTGACAGCGAATATCAATGGATTAGTAGGACAAGGTTCAGTGAAAGCCATTTATATGGATGCAGGTGTACAGATTGAAAGTACGTTAAATTTATCGGTAACAGAAGCAGTACCGGTTAAATTGGTGATCACCAGTGATAAAACCAATCTTGCGCAAGGACAAAGCCTGCAACTGAAGGCTATAGTGATCTATAGCGACAATACCACTGCCGATGTGACCGATGGCAGTACAGTGAATACATCTTGGCTGAGTGACAATAATGACGTAGCGATAGTGACCAATAACGGATTATTAGTTGCCAATAGTCAGCAGTAAACAGGGGAGGTGAGCATTACCACCACTTTCGTTGATGTGGGCGTGACGGTGGATAGCCGTTTGACGATTTCAGTGACACAAGCTATTCCTGTGAGCATGGTGTTAAGTGCGCTGAAACAGAGTATTGCTCAAGGACAAGCGACGCAAATAAATGCGAGGGTGACTTACAGTGATAAGAGTGTGGTGAATGTGAGTGATGGCACGCTTCATGACACGTCTTGGGTCAGTGATGCAAATTCTGTCGCCAGCGTGGACTGTCAAGGGGGGCTGACGGCAAACAGTCTTGGCAATATCGGTGAAGCACTGGTGAGTGCGACTTCCATTGATGCCAATGCTCGAGTTCAAGCCAGTATGACGTTTTCTGTCACTCAAGCTATCCCGGTTCAATTAACCCTCTCATCAGAAAAAAACAGTCTTGCCCAAGGGCAAAATATGCCTTTGATTGCGACGGTGACTTATAGCGATAATACGACGGCGGATGTGAGCCAAGATAGCGGTATTTCTTGGGTGAGTGAGAATACGGCATTGGCGAAAGTGGATGAGCAAGGCTTGTTAATGGCTAATATCAATCAACAAAGTGGTAATGTGACCATACTGGCGACGTATCTTTATACCGGTGTGAATGTTGATTCCAGTATGAAGATTGCAGTCACAGAAGCTATTCCAACTCAATTAGTGATCACGCCTACTACCGTTAATATTGCCCAAGGCACAACCCAGCAGCTTAAAGCAACGGTGACTTACAGTGATAATACCAGTAGTGATGTGACGACAACGGTATCTTGGATAAATAATTCAGACAGTTTGATCAATATTAATGATGCGGGGTTAGTCACAGCCAATCGCCAACAGCAACTTGGAGATGCTGAAGTTAAAGCGACCTATATTGATGTTAATGTGACTGTCGAAGCCTCTGCGATTATGACGGTTACAGTGGCAACACCGCAACGTTTAGTCGTGTCACCTACAATTGTTAGCCTTGCACAGGGCAAGACTCAGCAATATAGCGCTACGGTGATTTACAGCGACAATACGACGGCTGATTTTACTCGCGATCCGGCTTTGTCTTGGTCAACCAATAATAGCCTACTGGCAACGATTAATGAGCAGGGTGTTGCCAGTGCGAACAGTCAGCAAGGTGTGGGAGAGGTCACTGTTACGGCCCATTTTTTAGATAATGGTGTGCCAGAGGAAGGCAGTGCGAGTTTGACTGTGACGCCCGCTGTGCCAATGAACTTGGCCACTTCGCCCGGTGTTGCGAGTATCCCGATGGGATATACTCAAAAGTTTTATGCCATGATGACTTACAGCGATGGCAGTGTGGGAGATGTGAGTGATGGGACCCTGTATGATATTTCTTGGTCTAGCAGTAATGATTATCTTGCTTCAGTCAATAACCAAGGGTTGGCCTCCACCCTCTTTTCTGAAGGAACGGGTGATGTCACTATTACAGCTAAGTTCATTGATAATAATGTCCCGTTTGAGGCCAGTGGTATCTTAACTGTTGCGGATCCTGTTCCGACTTTGCTGGAAGTTATCCCAAGCGTTGCCAGTATTGCGCAAGGGACCACGCAACAATTTCAAGCGTGGATGACCTACAGTGACGGGGTGACAAGAGAAGTGACGAATAATACCAATATCGATTGGATCAGTGATAACAGCACCCTTGCCACTGTGGGTACTTTAGGGAATGAAGGTTTAGTGACGGCCAATAAAAACACTAATGGCAGTACGAATGTGATCGCAACGGATACGAGCAATGACCTGAGTGGTAACGCGGTGTTAACGGTGACATCAGCAGTCCCTGAATCCTTGAAGGTAACGCCTGTTAATGGCAGCAGCTATCAAGGGCAAACGAAACAATTTACGGCGACAGTCACTTATAGTAATGACACAACTTATAATGCGAGTAGTGATAGTAAAACCTCTTGGATCAGCAGTGATCCAACGATTGCCACCATTGATAAAAAGGGCATCACCAGGGCTTATTTAACGAAGGGGAGCATCGATATTAGCGCAACATATCAAGACGGCGCAGGCTTTACTGATGTGACAGGGTTAACGATTAAGTCCAAAAGTTCTTACCCTTTAGATTGTTATTCGGAACTTAATGACAGTAAGACGCTAATAAGTGGTACGGCGAATACCTATGGAGATGGCCCGACATTAAGTCGGAAAAACAATCAATACGCCTACTGTTTACGCCCCGATTTAGCAGGACTCGATGTGACACTGAAGGCCCATTCAGGTTGTGGTTGCCAGGTTTCGGCTCAGCAACAATCGGGGTGGAAGACAATTAATGGCGAGAAATTTAAGGTGACAAAAATTATTGCTAATTCATGTCCTTTATATAATGGTTATTAAAGTGACCCTTCAAGCTATTGAATCCCGTTTTCAGACGGTTTGGGGATAAATCAAAGCAATAGCGGTGGTAAAATAATCAAACTCGCTTACTTAACGCATTTTTTTATTTACAGCAGCTAAGCGCAAAGGTATTATCTCGGTCGTTCGGAGAGATGGCAGAGTGGTCGAATGCACCGGTCTTGAAAACCGGCATGGGTTTGTAGCCCATCTAGGGTTCAAATCCCTATCTCTCCGCCATATAAATGCAAAAAAGGCAACCCATTAGGGTTGCCTTTTTTGCATTTGGAATTCAGGCAACATGACATGGGTTTGTAGTACGTTCATGTAGGGTTCCAAATTTTTATCTCAGGGTCATATTAAGAAAAAGCTCATCAGAAATGGTGGTTTGTTTGTATCTAGAATTCAGGTGAAAATAACATGGGTTTGTAGCGTCTCCATCTAGGGTTACAAATGGCTATCTCTGGATGAGAGTAAAACAAAAAAGCAACTTTAATAGGTTGCTTTTATGTCTCTAAAGTTTACATGATGGAATCGCGTGATAATAATAGACTGAGTTTTCATTCTATTGCTTTTTTAGGTTTATTTTATTTGAGTCGCTTTATTAATTTCGTTTCCCTCTTTTTTTATAGAGTCGTTCGCGGATAAAAAAAGTCGCATCTAAAACGGCGGTATGGGGGGCCTTGTACTGAAACGTATGGGGGAATCCTCCTTTGACTGCCCATTTTTAATGGCGGTGATGGTGAATTTTGTATGAATTTCCCGCTAAGTTTTCGAGTCGTACTTTTATTGTATTTCATATGGTTAGCAATTGGTAAATTCTCCTTTCTAATTCATAATAGATGGGATAAATTACTGATAACTTATTTTTTGAGGCTTTTGCCTCGGCACGTTTATGTCGGAAGGAAGAGATAATTTGATTTCTGTATATTTAGTCGATGATCATGAACTGGTTAGAACGGGTATCAGACGTATTTTGGAAGATGAACGTGGAATTAGAGTCGTTGGTGAAGCCTGTGATGGTGAAACAGCGGTGCAATGGAGTCGTCAAAATGAAGCAGATGTTATTTTGATGGACATGAACATGCCAGGGATAGGTGGATTAGAAGCAACACGTAAAATATTGCGTTATCAAGCGCACGCCAAAATTATTGTATTAACCATCCATACTGAAGAGCCGTTTCCTTCTAAAGTTATGCAGGCAGGGGCGTCGGGTTATTTAACAAAAGGGGCCACACCACCGGAAGTGTTACAAGCCATTAGGCAAGTGGCCCATGGGCAGCGTTACTTATCTCCTGAAATTGCTCAGCAGATGGCATTGAGTCAGTTTAATCCGACAGAAGAGAATCCTTTTCAGTCACTGTCTGAACGGGAATTACAGATAATGATCATGATCACCAATGGTGAAAAGGTCAGTGATATTTCTGAGCAACTAAATTTAAGCCCAAAAACCGTTAATAGCTATCGGTATCGTTTATTTGCTAAATTAGGTATTGGTGGTGATGTTGAGCTGACACGTTTAGCCATCCGTTATAAAATGCTCGATACGGGTCAGTTTTAGACGGGGTCGGTACTATATTGAGTTGATGTTAGGTTAAGCGCTTTTGATACCCAAATCCTCTTCAAGGGGTTTGGGTTAAGTACAAGATTGTCAGTTTTGGGTGAGAGGATGAAAATCAATAATCATGGTGGGTGAATTTAATGCAACCGACTTTTTAAAAACGGTGAGTTCCGCGCCGGGTGTTTATTGTATGTATGACAATAGCGAAACGGTGATTTATGTCGGCAAAGCCAAAGATTTAAAAAAGCGCCTCTCTTCTTATTTCCGAAAAAATATTACCCATGTTAAAACCCTAGCATTGGTGTCTCATATTGTTCATATTGATGTGACTGTCACCCACAGTGAAACGGATGCGTTAATTTTAGAAAATGATTATATTAAGCAATATATGCCGAAATATAATGTCTTGTTAAGAGATGATAAGTCCTATCCCTATATTTTACTCAGTCAGCATAAACACCCGAGGCTTGCTTATCACCGAGGGGCTAAACGCGAAAAAGGGCAATACTTTGGCCCTTACCCTAATGGCGGCGCAGTCAGAGAAAGTTTGCATTTAATGCAAACACTTTTTCCCATAAGACAATGTGATGATCTTTATTATAAATCGCGTTCACGTCCTTGCCTGCAGTATCAAATTGAGCGTTGCAGCGCCCCTTGTGTCGATAAGATCAGTAAATCTGACTATCAAGAACAAGTGAATTTAGCCAGTTTGTTTTTAAAAGGAAAAGACAAACAAGTTACCGCGGCATTAGTGGACAAAATGAATCAAGCGGCATTGGACATGGAGTACGAAACGGCGGCACGCTTGCGGGATCAAATTGCGGCATTAAGGCGGGTAGCAGAGCAACAAGAAGTGTCGAATGCCTCTGGTGATATGGATGTGATTGGTACGCATTATGCGTCAGGTGTGGCGTGTTTTCACTTATTGTTTATTCGAGCGGGTAAAATTTTCGGCAGTCGCAGTTATTATCCCAGCGTACCCGCAAAAACAGAATTATCTGAAGTATTACACGCATTTGTATTACAGTTTTACCTTAATAGGCAAAGTCAACGCAGTGTGCCAAAAGAGATTTTATTAAGCAGTGATTTTGACGAAACTGCTTTGTTTGAGCAAGCTATTCAAGTGGCATTGGATAAAAAAGTGCAGATAAAAACCCAGGTGCGGGGGGAGCGGGCGCGCTTTTTAAAACTGGCGCAAACCAATGCAACTCATGCGGTCAATACACGTCTGTCACATAAGAATACGGTTGAGCAGCGCTTTAGTTTATTGGAAGAGGCTTTGGAAACAACTCAAGCGATTCAAAGAATGGAGTGTTTTGATATTAGTCATACGATGGGAGAGAGTACGGTCGCTTCTTGTGTGGTGTTTAATCGTGAAGGCCCTCATAAAGCCGATTATCGACGATACAATATTACTGGGATCACACCGGGCGATGATTATGCCGCGATGAAACAGGCCATTAGCCGACGATTTGATAAAATAAAACCGGGCGGTAAAGTGCCAACGATTTTATTTATCGATGGCGGAATAGGTCAGTTACGTATTGCGCAGCGGGTGGTTGATGAAAAGTGTGCACATTTTGATAACCCACCTATGCTCATAGGGGTGGCAAAAGGAGAAGGGCGCAAGCCTGGGCTTGAAACGTTAATTTATGGCACGACTGAAGCTTCTTTTAATCTGGCGCATGATTCAGGTGCCTTGCACCTTGTTCAACATATTCGTGATGAGTCTCATCGCTTTGCGATAACAGGGCATCGAAATAAACGTCAAAAAACCCGTAACACTTCAACGTTAGAATTGATAGCGGGTGTGGGTCCTAAGCGGCGAAAAGCGTTATTGCAATATTTAGGGGGCCTGCAAGGTGTGAAGGGGGCCAGCGTGTTAGAGTTGGCTAAGGTGCCAGGGATCAGTATTGATATGGCTCAGCTTATTCATGACTCACTTCGAGTGTAATATGTTTGGACTCGTAGTGAGCGATTTGTGGTTATGACAGATAAGATCTCAAGTGATATTGAGGTTTATAGCGTTTCACTGAATCAGTGAAACATGGTTAGAAATGAGGCAAAGCGTTAATTATCCCTGAGTATGCATTGCGGGGGCCCTAAAATTAAGGCAAGATTAACGCTGCTTTTTAGATAATAGGTTTTATCAATGCCCTTTAATGTACCCATCGCGTTAACTCTGTTCAGGTTATTACTACTGCCTGTTTTTGTCGTGTTTTTCTATTTATCTGATGCTTGGGCGCCTTTTGCTGCGGCCTTTGTTTTTTGGTTGGCGGCATTAACTGATGCACTCGATGGCTATGCGGCCAGAAAATTAAAACAATCGACTCGCTTTGGGGCTTTTCTCGATCCTGTTGCCGATAAAATCATGGTGATCACCGCATTAGTCTTATTAGTGGGAAAATATAATAATATTTGGTTAACCCTACCTGCGCTATTTATGATTGGCCGTGAAATTGTGATTTCAGCGCTACGGGAATGGATGGCCGAAATTGGTAAACGAGGTAAAGTGGCGGTCTCTTGGATTGGAAAATATAAAACAGCGGCACAGATGATTGCGATCATTGGTTTAATTTGGCAACCGAATGACATTATTATCTATATGGCTTATGCTCTTTTTTACATCGCCAGCATACTGACCTTCTGGTCCATGATCAGTTATATTCGCGCCGCCTGGAGTGATTTGACAGCTGAGTAGTCTTAGATGCATGACAGAGGTTTACGGGGTTGAGCCTCTGTTTGTTCGAGCATCAAGGTTATTTTTCTTGTTGCTTAGTTTTCTTTTCTTATTGTTCTGGTTTATCCCTCGTTATTTTATCTTACCTGATGCTATTTCAACGTTTTGAGCCGGTTTAAATTCTGCATTGTGCCTTCATTTGGCTATAAAACTCTCTCGTCGTTGATTTTGTGTGCAGTCAGTTAATTATCATCAAATTGGTAATTGACTCTCTGGCGCAAATCGGTAGAATTCCATCCCGTACTAAAGACGAAGTGAAGCAAGCAAGGTTTGTTCAGCATGCCTTATAAGAGTCCAAGGCGACATTAGCTCAGTTGATAAAGAGGGAAGTAAGATACCTTTAATTATCAGTTACTAATAACGCGATAAAAGTTAGATGACATTAGCTCAGTTGATAAAGGTGAAAGTAAGATACCCTTTATTATCAGTTGCTAATAATTCAATGAAAGTTAGGCGACATTAGCTCAGTTGGTAGAGCGATACCTTGCCAAGGTATAGGTCATCGGTTCGAACCCGATATGTCGCTCCAATATTTCAATTAGCCTCTTTTTAGAGCTAAGTATTGAAATAGCGGCAATAAAAATTGGCGCGATGGCAGAATGGCTATGCTGCGGATTGCAAATCCGTCGATCTCGGTTCGACTCCGGGTCGCGCCTCCATATTTAGAGTAAGATGAGTGGTGTCAATTTGACCTCACAGTATTAACTACCGATAATACGTATCATCTTATTCATCCAGTTTTGCCCGAGTGGTGGAATCGGTAGACACAAGGGATTTAAAATCCCTCGCTTAATAGGCGTGCCGGTTCAAGTCCGGCCTCGGGTACCATCTTTATTGTAAAGAGTATCAAAGCCCTGACATGAGTCAGTGCTTTTTTTTATCTGAAATTTGGTTTTTATTCATTGTTGTTGATTGAACATTATCTAGTGTTATTATGAAGATTGATGACCTTCTCACTACCCTCTAGTAATATGTGTACTTAATGATAAGTTTAACAGCCAGTTAACTATCCCTGTTTATCGTTAGAACCGTTTAATTACGTAAAACCTCACTCTGCCTCCCCGATGGTCATATTTTTATTCACACTGGTGATTAACAGCATTAAAGCGAGTGTGTTTTTTCAAGTTGAGACCATGTCAGTAATGATGTGAAGTGGCATCGTTTAATTGAGTTGTTTGCTCATAACTGATGACTTGTTGTTCTGGGACTATTTGAGGATAAGCTATCTCATAAAATTCTATGGTTAGGGTATACAGCATGAAGGCCAGCCAGCCTAATGCGATGGCTTGGGTGGTGAGTTTATAGCCTTTTCGTAGAATGAACCAAACAAAAATATAAGGCAGGAAGACTATCCCGAGAAACAGCATCCATGAGACTTTTCTTTTTACTTCGGGTAATGGCTGTTGCTCGTTCGGGTGGCCGCATTGGGGGCAAGTAGTAACTTCGTTTGAGATAGGGTGTTGGCATTGACTGCACTGAATACGTACCATGACATGTTCTCTATGTCTGAGGTTGTTCCTCTATTTTAGTCAAAATTAGCGAATATGGGGTTGAGAGTGGTTTTTAGTTTTGGTCATGAACACATTGGATGGGCAGATACGGTAGTGAATGTAATTTATTGGAACTACAGGCGGGATTGCTAATAAGCTCACTGACGTATAATAAAGCTACCTACATTCTATTTTTCTGGTCAAATCAAGTATGGAAAGCAGGCATTAAACTGTGAATAAAGTGAATTTTGAACAATAGGGCTACAGTATTGAGGGTTAGATAAAGGTCACAAGGCCAGTGATAACAGGGGCTACCACTGGGAGACAGTCGATTAGGTTACCGTTTCAAACTGATGGTTTTGTGATAATTAACGATTTTCTGTCCCAGTAAACTGGATTATATTATTTGGGAACATTTCACTTTCAACTTCATAGCAGTATTCTCTGGCAATCTTGGTGATCTCCTCGTTTATCTTGCCATATTGTTTGGAAAAAGGTGGCCAATAATCACCTAATCCTAAAGCATCATTTATGACCAGTACTTGCCCATCACACTTGGAACCCGCACCGATGCCAATAGTGGGTATCGACAAGGCTTGGGTGATTTGATCTGCCAAAGTATAAGGAATATGTTCAAGTACGATCATAAAGGCGCCTGCTGCTTGGATCTTTTTAGCATCGACAGTTACTTTTTCAGCTTCACTGCTAGTATTGCCAACTTTTTTAAAACTTTTAGCTGTTTGAGGTGTTAGCCCTGTATGACCAACCACGGGTATACCGCTAGACACTAAGTGGGCAATAACATCAAGCTTCGCCCCTTCGAGTTTCACGCTATCTGCTCCTGCTTTTATTAGGCGCTGAGCGTTTATCAGAGCAGTATTGGGATCGTTATCTGCCATATAAGGAAGATCACCAATAATGTGAGTGTTTTTCGCCCCCCGTCTAACAGCACCAACGTGATATTCCATGTGCTCAATGGTGACTTCTCTTGTACTCTCAAACCCCATTTCAACCATGCCGACAGTGTCACCCACTAGGATCACTGCGACCCCAGATTGTTCAAGACACCTAGCAATAGGGCAAGTGTATGCTGTTAACATCGAAATTGGTTTTTTGTCCTTCATTGCTAGCAAATCACTAGAAAGCATCTTCATATTTTATATCCATAATTTAAAACAGAAACATTCAAGGAGACCGCAATATAGCAAATGGTTTTATATTTGGCGATTATTGGTTCAATGTGGCTGTTGCAAAAAATGGGCTAGGGTGAACTTTGCTCTATTGTGAGCAAATCATCGGGTGAAACCCCCCTCTATATTGAACAACCGGTTAATCAAGGCGGATCGCTCCCTAACCAAGGCGTTCCGTTTATCTCAGCTAAACAGGCTTTTATTGAGTATTCGCAGAAATTCAAAACCCTGAAGGTTGATCATGTCTGTTTTCTTCGCTGGGACCACCCGCTGCATTAATGAGTTTGTGATAGGAGCATGATCGGACTCTATGCCATTATTAAGGCATTATTGTAAAGCGGGGCAGGTTTACTTTTTGTTTCTTTATAGATTGTTGGTAAGTACTTAAGTAAAAGTTTTCAAAGGTTGAATTTAGCCCTTTAGAAAGCAGAAACTCATGTGTTATCAGGTAATCGGTATACTTTGGGAGCTTAAAAATCAAACAAAATGCCGGATAACTTCATCTCAGGCACTTACTCTTTTATTATGCACAGAATAAATAGGACAGGTTTATCTCTTGTAAAATTCACATTACTGGATGCTGGAATATTATGAACTTTTATGCAAGTAGAGGTTATTTTAAATGGACTCAGTATGTTGACGTTGTGATCTTCTTACTTGGACTGGCTTTGATCGTGATTTCTCAAAGAGTGGTGAAGTATAATCAACATACCGCGAGTCAATGATCCATGATCAGTCTGGCGTTTATGATATTGAGCTTATATTTAGGCTGATTTGGGTGATCCGTCATGCGTTCAAGCAGGCTGTTTGTGTGAGATCACAAGTAGCCTGCTTTTTTAACGATGAATTTAATGTATTGATAATATTAATCTTCTGGGAAACTGTCTAGCATCCATTGTTCAAAATTGATGATTTGAGAATCTGGCCAACGTTTTCCACCTTTAGGCATATTGCCGGATTTAACTCTACTGTGAATATCAGCAGCATTGGCTTTGACATCTTCATAAGATGCAAGGTTTAGGCGGTTACTTCGCATACAGCCTATGTCTATTTGAGTGAAGTAATCTTTAACTTGGTTGTTCCATGTGATGGCATTGCTCATGTGGCGTCCTTTTTATTTGGCGGTTTTAACTGATTTGACTGGTGGCGTTGTTTTTTATGTGTTGTGGTATTAGCATGTTTTTGCGCTTTAAAAAAGACTGAACTGTAGTCGGTATACCAAAAATCATCGGGATGGTCGACAAATTGAGGGGTAGTGGCTGATAACCTATGGCAGCCTATACAGCTGGATTTATTAAAATTATCCGCAGTAAAGCTTGATTCCATTCCCCCGCCATTGGTTAAGCCTGCACCACCGCCAGAATGATCTTCTTGAAAATAAGATTCCATGGTGAGATTGCCGAGAAACTCCGGTGCAGGTGTTCCTGCTGGGAGAGGGCTTTTTTGTGCAGAGAATGTGAGCGTTTGAGGACCTGTGGGCCACTGTGGGCCACTGTGAGCTAATAAGCTAATAAGCTAATAAGCTAATAATTTAGCCAAACAGAGTTAGGGTATTTCACTGTTGGTTAATGCTTCGACAGGTAAACATTGAGGGTTGATAATGGGTAGATCAGGCGGATTGGGAAAAATTTGTGCGGCATGGGATGGGCTTGACAGGCTGATGATAAAGCTTAATCATAATGCATTGATTTTTATACGGTAATGAATAAATAATATCCTTGGTATGATGTTTTTCGGTTAATATTGTCGTAATAGAAACTTCTTACAGTGCATTAGTTTGAAAAATATTTTTTAAGTTAACTGACCTCCGGCAAAGCCGGAGGCTTATTTGGGTGACGCCCTAAAAGGGCTTAAGTCCGTGCCCAAGGCACTATCTACATTCCGAGTTTTAATTGATCCCGATGA